>NZ_JBIUWM010000007.1:0-149764 GCF_044743445.1 Pseudomonas sp. NPDC087615
TTGTTTTTCGCCGGTAACCGACATGTACGCTGGTGTTGCCATGGGGTGCTCTCCTTGCGGATAAATTTAAGGTGCCCGGGAGGCGAAATCGCCCGGTGGGTGCCTGACTGTTATCAAGGAGCGTGCCAGGTTTTGCGAAGTGCCCGGGAGCCGGGGGCGAAGCTGTACATGATCGGGTTTCTGACTGTTTTTCGTGCGGATTTGAGGTCTGAAGTGCGCAACTTCTTGCGCAGTACTGCGCAACTTCTTGCGCACTCGTCTGTACAGAACGGATTACGTGGGCTGCAGGGATGTGTCCACACGGTTATCCACATTTTAGTGCGCAAAAAGTTGCGCACTTCAATAATTCTGGATTTTCCGCTGAGTAGTCTCCCCCGCAGGAGTCAACACCTCCTACTTACGACCATGGGCCTCGTTCTTGTCTCCGATGTGCGCATCCCTTGAGAAACGTCAACAACACCTCGATTCGGATGGGTTAACGTAGCCAGACTCTCGCCGACTTGAGGATTGCACATGCTTGCCAACCGCCCTGAAGTGGATGTCGCGATTATCGGCGGAGGCCAGTCCGCACTTGCCGTCGCTTACTTTCTGCGCCGAACCGGACGTTTCTTTGTCATCATCGACGCTGAAGACGCGCCGGGCGGCGCCTGGCGGCATGGCTGGGACTCGTTACGACTGTTTTCACCCTCGACCTGGAGTTCCATCGCTGGCTGGATGATGCCGCCGGTCACGGACGGTTATCCGAGCCGCGGCCACGTACTGGATTATCTGCGCCAGTATGAGCAACGCTACCAATTCCCTACCGAACGCCCCTTTTGGGTAAACGCCGTTGAACGCTGGGGCGATCGCCTCCACGTAAAGGCCCAGGGCCGCACCTGGCTGGCGCGCGCGGTCGTCAGCGCAACGGGCACCTGGCGTCATCCCTACGTGCCACATTACCCCGGCAGTGAGACCTTTACCGGCCAACAACTGCATTCGGCTCACTACGTTGATGCCAAGCCATTCGCCGGAAAAAAAGTTCTGGTGGTGGGTGGTGGCAACTCCGGCGCACAGATCCTCGCGGAAGTGTCACTGGTGGCCGACGCCACATGGATCACCCCTCAGCCCCCGCAATTTCTCGCCGACGACGTCGATGGACGGGTGCTGTTCGAGCGCGCCACAGCACGCTGGAAAGCCCAACTCGCGGGCATCGTCGTGGAGCAACCGGTGGGTGGCTTGGGTGACATTGTGATGGTGCCGCCAGTCGTCGAAGCCCGGGAGCGCGGCGTACTGCAAGCAGTTCGGCCTTTCCTGGCCTTCACCGAAACCGGCGTGACGTGGGCTGATGGCTCGCAAACACCGGTCGATGCGGTGATCTGGTGCACCGGTTTCCGCCCGGCCCTCGGCTATCTGGAGTCATTGGGCGTCTGTACCGCCGACGGGCGTGTGGCCGTCGAAGGCACGCGTTCGATCCAGGAGCCGCGCTTGTGGTTGGTGGGTTACGGAGACTGGACAGGCGCCGCATCCGCGACACTGATCGGTGTAACCCGTACAGCGCGCAGTACCGTTGAGGAGATTGAGGGATTTTTAATGGAGCAGTGAATCGCCCCGCTTACGGCGCGAGGCGTTGTCATTGCAGCCAGACACCCGCCCACATCGCCAGCGTCAACCCTGCCTGGCCGGGAATCACATACGCGGCGAACCGTCGGCCGCCACTGACCCACGCCACCACACATTTGCTCACCGAGTTGCTACTGACAGCGATCAGCGCAGGGCCGGCAATGGCCTCAAGCGGCAACTGGCCGGATTCGGCCAACGCGGCGATTGATGCCGTTGAAGAGTGTGCGTCAGCGAAACCGGTAAACGTGGCCGTCAACATCACACCCACCTCACCAAAGAGGTTGAGCATGACCGACGACAACAAGGTGATGCCCGTCAGGGTCAACGTCACGACCAAGGCCAACTTGAGGTTAAACGCACCTCCTACCTTGATCGGTTGGTTGGCGCGGGCTTCAGGCCTGGGAAACATCAGGCACACGCCGTACAACGCTGTGGCGGCGAAACCGCCTAACAGCGGCGCCCACATGTGACGTAACAGAGCGGTGTCGACCGCCGCCAGGATCAAGCCAACCTGAACGACAGTGGCCAGATTGGACAAAATCGCGGCCGCCGCCAGGACTTTGATGTTTTGCGGCTCCTTGGCGACCAGGTGTCCCATGGAGGCGATGGTCACGGTGCTGGAAGCAAATCCGGAGGCGATGGCACTGACCGCGTAGCCGTAATGGGTGCCCAGGTTACGCACTGCAATATGACCCAAGGCCCCGACCGCCATCAGCATCACAGTCAAGGTGCAAATAGTGCGCAGATTGATCGCGCCGTAGGGGCCGATGAAACGGTCCGGAGCCAAAGGCAGAACCACCAGTGCGACGACCAAAAGCACCAGACCATCGCGCATTTCTGCTTCGGTCAACTGGCTGTTGGCGAAGTAATGCAGTTTCTGGCGGTACGCCAGCAGCCCCGCGATCACCACGCCTATGGCAATGGCCAGTTCCGGCGCGGTGCCACACAAGGCCCCTAAAACCAACACCGTGAGCAACGCCACTTCACTGGTCACGCCCGGGTCGTCGCTCAGGCTGCGCCAGTAAGCCACGGTGATCAGCAAGGCTAAGCAGATCGCCACGATCCCCAACAGCAGAGCACCACCGACCTGCATCGCCACATAGCCCAGCAACGCCGTAATGGCGAACGTGCGCAAGCCGGCGAAGGCTCGGCTGACCCCTTCTCTCTTGTGCCGTTCGCGCTCCAGACCGACGAGCATGCCGATCCCCAGCGCTGCCGCCGCACCGGTCATGCCAAGGGTTTCATTCATAGCGTCCCCGTCCGAGTGAGTATTGAGCCCTTTCAATCCGGTAGCACACCCCCGCGCGTCGTTTCGTTGCAGGGTGCAGCCTTTCGCAGCGAACTATCGAGGGAATATGCCCATGTGCATTCGCCTGAGTTCAGCATGGACCCAAGACTGCGCCAGTACGAAGGACGAAAGGTTGATGACGGTCAACCGTTGGAGGATGAAGGCGCAGTGGCTCACCGCGCAGTACCGCACACAGTTGTCGAGCAACTCACGTCGATCTCTGACTATCGCTGGCGACATTGCCGATCTTCAAACCGCCGGCGCCCAACAAGACGTTCTACAAGGTATAGGCGATCCCGACTTGTACCGTTCGTGGCGCCCCCGGATAGGCGTAGACGTTGCCGAACGCGCCCTCTTCGTAATCCCGGTCAAACAGGTTTTTCACGTCGAGGTTGAGCCGCACCTTGTCATTGACTTTGTAGTAGCCGAGCAAATCGACAACGGTGTAACTGTCCATCGAGAAAGCGGTGTTGGCGGTTTGTCCGGCGCGCTCATCGACGTACTTGAGCCCCGTTCCCAGCCCCAACCCTTTGAGGGCGCCGTCCTGGAATTCATAAACGTTGAGCAGGCTGAAGCTGTTTTTCGGGATGTTCACCAGCCGTGTACCGGAGCGCATCACGTTGTCCTTGGTCACCTCGGCATCAACGTAGGCATACCCACCGATCACACGCCATTCGGGGGTCAGGTTGCCGGCAACGTTCACGTCCAGGCCACGGCTACGCACTTCCCCGGCGGCCACGCTGAACGTCGAGTCCACAGGGTCAGTGGTCAACACGTTGCGTTTCTCGATCTGATAGATCGCCGCATCGACGCTCAACTGTTGCTCCAGTGCCTCCCACTTCAACCCGATCTCATAGGACTTGCCTTCCTCCGGCTCAAAGCCACCGCCCTGTCGACTGGCGCCGGTGTTGGGTTTGAACGAGCGCGCGGTGTCCGCGTAGACCGCAACGGTGTCGGTCAGGTCGTAGGTCAAGCCGATGCGCGGCGTCACCGCGTGATCACTGGCCTGCCAGCTTTTAGCGCCCGGCACGTAGGTTTCGTAGTCGTGTTCGAAACGCTCGAAACGCGCCCCGGCCAGTACTTTGAGTCGTTCGGTCAGTGCCACTTGGTCCTGCACAAACGCGGCGTAGGTCTTGAGGTTTTCTTTGTCGTGGGTCGGGGTCCGGGTCAACGCCGGGCGTGGCTGGCCGTAGACCGGATTGAAGATGTCGATCGCATAGGCACCCACCGCGCCACTGGAACGCTGGATGATCGAATTGTAGTCGTAGTCTTCGTATTCGATGCCGGTCAGCAACGTGTGCTGCAAACCACCGGTGGTGAAGTGGCCGGTCAGGTTGAGTTGGGTGTCCTTGTCCGTCCACTCCAGCTTGCGGTAGTTGAAATTTCGCCCCAGGGTTCGGCCGTCGGCGGCAATGCCATTGGCCTCGATTGCGTTGCCCTGCAACGTACCCTCGAGCCACTGGAAGCCACCGCCCAGCGTCCAGTCGTCATTGAGAATGTGTTCGAAACGCAGTTGCGCCATGTTGTTGTCGTTGTGCAACTTGCCGGCGTCTTTTTCGCCAAAGAACGTGTCGCGCGACGCTGTGCCGATTTGTTTGGCGTAGCGCGTTACGCCACGATCCAGCGGATGATTGTTGCGCATGAAATCGCCTTCGAAAATCACTCGCGTCGCATCGCTCGCCTGCCAGGTTAGAACCGGCGTCACACCATAGCGCTCCGTTTCAACGTGATCACGGAACGTATCACCACCCTCGCCCACCACATTGAGCCGATAGGCCAGACGCCCCTCTTCATCCAACGGGCCGGAAGCGTCCAGCGTGCCGCGCTTCATGCCTTGATCGTTCAACTGGCTACCCAATGTAACCGTGGGCTCGGCAAGTGGCTGCTTGGAAACGACATTGAATGTACCGCCAGGATCGCCTCGGCCATACAACATGGTTGCGGGCCCGCGAAGAACCTCCAGACGCTCGATAGTGTTGGCATCGGGCATGTTCGGATAACCGCGATTGATCGGGAAACCATTGCGATAGAACTCGCCGGTGGTAAAACCGCGCACCGTAAACGTGGTCAGCCCCTGCCCCCCAAAATTGTTCGCCCGCCCTACGCCGCCGGCGTAATCCAATGCGTCTTGCAGACGGGTGGCGCCGATGTCTTCAACGGCGTCCTTCGATACCACGCTGATGGATTGCGGTGTGTCATGAATCGAGGTGTCGGTGCGCGTGGCACTGGCAGAACGCGTTGCGCGATAACCCTGTACCGGGCCGTCCGCCCGTTCGTAATCTGCCGTGCCAACCACGTCGGTTGCCTCCAGCTCAAGAGCTGAAGCGCCGGAGTTGGCTTGCTCAGCCCAGGAAGAAGGGGACAACGCCTGCAGCACACAGATGGAAAGCAGAGTTCGACGCATGAGGGAAACCTTACGAATAGGCAAAAACGAAGGGCAAAACTGCCAGCAAACCGCGGCGCATGGTATACCGGATATTTTGCAATTGAAACGTATTCCCATTCGCTTGTGCGCTTGATTTCACCTCGCTAATGGCACTCAGCGTTCTACGGATTCGCGACAGCATCCATCAGGTTGTCGATATCAAATACTGAGCAGTTGCTTTGTGGTCGCCATCGAGGTGTTCAACGATTGCCCCGTCCGTTGCAATTTGTTCAGCAAACTGGCGCCCAACCACTGTTGATACAGCCTTTCCGCCAACTGACGCGCATCGCCCTCAGGCAGGCTCTGTTCAGCCTGGCCCTGTTCAATACAAAGGGTGATACGCGCCACCACTTGCTCGGCGCCATCACGCAACGTGAGGCGCATCGACTCGGACAGATCAGCAACCTCCGCACTGAGTTTCACCACCAGACACTCGTCGCCGTGCCCTTCCAGGGTGCAGCGATTCTGCCAGCCCTGCCAGTAATCCATCAGCCGTTCATAGGCACTCAGGCCCGGCAGTGTCAGGCGCCGCTCCATGTCGGCGAGATAGCCGACGAAGTAGTCCTCAAGCAGCGCCTGGCCGTAGAGTTCCTTGGATTTGAAGTAGTGATAGAACGAGCCCTTGGGCACGCCTGCGGTTTGCAGGATTTCGTTGAGGCCAACGCTGGTGAAGCCCTTCTCGGCCATCATGCGGTGGCCGGTATCGAGCAAATGTTGGCGGGTGTCGTCGTAGGTCGGTTTCATGGGGCGCAAATTACCAAACAATAGACCAGTCGTATATTTCACGGAGGCGAGAGTTTGCCATACCCGAGCGATAAAAACCCATGGCAAAAAAAACACTAGACGACTGGTCTAATTGGAAACTATGCTGTGCCCCGACAAACATCAACGGGTGTCCACAACGTGCGAATCCGTCGCGCTTCGATAACACCTGATCAACGCAAGGGTGCTTTATGAAAATCCTGATGGTTCTGACTTCCCACGATCAACTCGGCAGTACTGGTAAGAAGACCGGCTTCTGGCTCGAAGAGTTCGCCGCGCCCTACTACGCCTTCAAAGATGCCGGCGCACAGATCACCGTGGTTTCACCCGCTGGCGGCCAGCCGCCACTCGATCCGAAAAGTGATGCGCCTGATGCGCAAACGGCCGAAACCGAGCGTTTTCGCAATGACCCGGCCACTCAACAGGTTCTGGCCAACACCGGGCGCCTGGCCGATGTCAGCGCTGATGATTTCGATGCCGTGTTCTACCCCGGTGGCCACGGCCCACTCTGGGATCTGGCCGAAGACAAACACTCGATCGCGTTGATCGAAGCCTTCGACCGCAGCAACAAACCCCATGGTTTTGTCTGCCACGCACCTGGCGTGCTGCGTCACGTCGTTGCAGCGGATGGCAAACCGCTGATCCAGAATCGCGAAGTGACCGGTTTCACCAATTCCGAAGAAGCCGCGGTCGGCCTGACGGATGTGGTGCCGTTTCTGATCGAAGACGAGTTTCAGCGTCTCGGCGGGCGCTACGCCAAAGCCGCCGACTGGCAGGTGCATGTGGTGGCTGATGGGCAACTGGTCACCGGGCAGAATCCGGCCAGCTCCGCCGCCGTGGCCGAGAAACTGCTGAAGATGCTCGGCTGATTCTTTTACAGATCCGAACACCGTGTGCGTGTTGCACGGTGTTTTTTTTCATCCATCCAATAGTCGACTGGTCTAATAAACGGTCGGATTGCACTCCTTTATCAAGGGCACCTCCATGCACCACAGCAGTTTCTTCAAACCCGCCACACTGGGCCTTCACACCCTGAAAAACCGCATCGTCCTGCCACCGCTCACCCGCCAGCGCAGTACCCAACCGGGCAACGTCGCCAATGAATTGATGGCCGAGTATTACCAACAGCGTGCCGGTGCTGGTTTGCTCGTCACCGAAGGCACCCAGATCGAACCCCGTGGTCAGGGTTACGCCTGGACACCGGGTATCCATACCGCCGAGCAGATCGCCGGATGGCGCAAAGTCACCGAAGCCGTGCATGCCCGCGATGGCGTGATTTTCGCCCAGCTCTGGCACGTCGGTCGCGTATCCCACACCGCGTTGCAGCCCAACGGTGACGCTCCGGTATCGGCCTCCGCCGTGGCCACTGACCGGGTCAGCGTGTTCATTGAAACCACGCCTGGCGCCGGCGAACTGGTGGCGCCGTCTACCCCGCGAGCCCTGACCACCGACGAAGTCCAGGACCTCGTGCAGCTCTACATCCAGGCGGCGCGTAATGCGATGGAGGCAGGATTCGACGGTATCGAACTGCACTGCGCCAATGGTTATCTGGTCAACCAGTTCATCTCCGCCCATAGCAACCTGCGCACCGACCAGTACGGTGGTTCGCTGCACAACCGCCTGCGTTTTCTGCGTGAGGTGGTGTCCGGCGTCGCCGAGTGCATCGGCAAGGAAAAGGTTGGCGTACGTTTCGCGCCATTGTTCACCACCACCGATGAAGCGCGGACTTACCTGGGCATGGTCGAGGAAGATCCACACACCACTTACATCGAGGCCATCAAGGTGCTGCAAGACGTGGGTATCGCTTATCTGTCCATCGCCGAAGCGGATTGGGACAATGCGCCAGCCATGCCAGAGACCTTTCGCCAGGCGGTGCGCGATACCTTCAGCGGCGCAATCATTTATGCCGGGCGTTACAACGCTGAGTCGGGTGCGAAATTGCTCGATTGCGGCCTGGCGGATTTTGTCGCCTTCGGCCGACCGTTCATGGCCAACCCGGACCTCCCTGCGCGAATCGCTAACGACTGGCCGTTGAATGCACTGAACCCGGCCACGGTGTATGGCGGCAATGCCGAAGGGTATGTGGATTACCCGGCTTACCTCGCCTGACGCACAGTTCTCGACAAAGTGCTCCCGCCCCTGCGGGAGTGCTGCTTTACGCCGCCCAATCCGTCTCCCGTTACGAGAGGCGACTGGATGTAACGTCTTCCCATCTTCACAAAAAGAACGACGCTCCATTGTCAGCTCGATTTTTTCGGCCTATCTTTGTAAAAAACCTATACAAGGCACGCCGCAATGTACAACTCAGAGCCGTGGCCATTAACGCTTTACTTTGACGGTGAATGCCCACTCTGTGCGCGAGAAATCAAGCTGTTGCGCCAACATGCGGTCGAAACACGACTGCGCTTCGTTGACCTTAGCCATGAGGACTTCGATCCAGCCGTTCTGGGCTTCACGCTTACGCAAATGCAATCCTCACTGCATGCAAGATTCGACGATGGATGCTGGGTAAAAGGCCTCGACGCCACGCTGTGGAGCTGGCGAGCCGCAGGGCTTGGTATCTGGGTTGCACCCCTGAACTGGCGTTTGACCCGTCCTTTGTTTGCCATTGCATATCGCTTGTTCTGCCACTTGCGCCCTCACTTGGCGTGGCTGCCTCACCCTGACGGCAGCCGGCGTTGTCATGACGGCCACAGCAGTTGTCGCACTCTTATCCAGCCGCAACGCCGCGAGAAATCCGAATGACTCAATCATTAGCCAATCACTACCGTGGAATTCTTCTCGGCGTCGGTGAAAACCCCGACCGCGAAGGACTTCGAGACACGCCCAAGCGCGCAGCCAAAGCGATGCAGTTCCTGTGCGACGGCTACACGATGAACCTGGAAGAAATCATCAATGGCGCGTTGTTCGAGTCACAGAACGATGAAATGGTCATCGTTCGCGACATCGAGCTTTACTCGTTGTGCGAACACCACATGCTGCCCTTCATCGGCAAGGCCCATGTGGCCTACATACCGACTGGCCGGGTGTTGGGGCTGTCGAAAGTGGCCCGAGTGGTCGACATGTTCGCGCGCCGCTTGCAGATTCAGGAAAACCTGACCAGACAGATCGCCGACGCGATCCAGCAAATTACCGGTGCTGCCGGTGTGGCCGTGGTCATTGAAGCCAGGCACATGTGCATGATGATGCGCGGTGTGGAAAAGCAGAGCTCGGTCATGACCTCATCGGTCATGCTCGGTGCGTTTCGAGAGTCCTCCAGCACACGTCAGGAGTTCCTCCAACTGATCAGCCGATGACAGTGACTTAATTGTTGGTTTGTCGATTCAAATGCGCCGACAAACCTGTACACGCATAAGTATCTGTACAAGCCTTTCAAAGGGATGTTCTCCACGTTCACCCGTGTATTCAGGGAGTAAAGCAATGGCCCGTTTTTTGGTTTTACTGGCATTGGTGCTAAGCGTCACGAGCTGCGGCAGCGTCGATGTCGGTCGCTATGCCGACCAGCAACCGGCCCTGAACCTTGAGCATTTCTTCAGCAAACCCGTCAAAGCCTGGGGGATGTTTCAAAAGCGCTCAGGCGAGGTTGTCAAACGTTTTGAGGTCAATATCCAGAGCCATCGCGAGGGTCATGACCTGATTCTCGACGAGCGCTTCCTCTACAGCGATGGCACTCGCGAGCGTCGTGTCTGGACCCTGACGCCAGAAGGTGCAGGCCATTGGCGCGGTCGCGCTGGCGATGTCGTGGGCGAGGCCAAAGGTGAAGTGGCCGGCAACGCATTACGTTGGCGCTATGTCCTGAGCCTCCCGGTCGATGGCTCCGTTTATGAAGTGAATATGGACGATTGGATGTACCAGATGGACGAGGACACGCTGATCAATCGCACCAGCATGTCCAAGTTCGGTGTCGAGATCGGCCAGGTGACATTGTTCTTCCGCCGCCAGTCCGGGGGAGAAAATCAATGAGTGATTCGCTCACCATGACCTCCCTGGGCGACGGCTACCGCGCCCTGGTGATCGGCGCCAGCGGCGCACTCGGCACAGCCTTCTGTGAGTGGCTCAAACACGACCCACGGTGTGCAAGCGTGCGGGAACTGGGGCGCAAGACCGATCCCGCACTTGACCTGGAACAGCCCGAGACAATCGCCAGCGCCGCCGCCGAACTGGCCACAGAAGCGCCGTACCAGTTGATCGTGCACGCTGCGGGCCTGCTGCATCGCGACACCCTCAAACCGGAAAAAAGTTACAGCGCCATGGAAGACGCCGCGCTGCAGGCCGTTTTTCAAGTGAACACGCTGGGACCGGCGATGGTCTTGCGGCACTTTCTGCCACTGCTCGATCCCCAAGGGGCGATGGCAATGCTCTCGGCCAAGGTCGGCAGCATCGGCGATAACCGTTTGGGTGGCTGGTACGCCTATCGCGCCTCCAAGGCTGCGCTGAACATGCTGATCAAAACCGCTGCCATCGAACTGGCCCGAACCCGCCCGCACAGCCGCTTGCTGAGCCTGCATCCAGGCACGGTGGTTTCGGCGCTGTCGCAACCTTTTCGCGGTGCATCGGCGGCCCGACCGGCCAGCGTCGCAACCCATGAACTATTGACCCTGATCGACCGCCTGACGCCGGCAGACAGCGGCCATTTCTTTGCCTACGACGGAGAACGCCTACCCTGGTAGGCAAGGAGTGATTCATGAATCTGCAAACCCTCACCGAGCACGCCGCCAATAGCGAAATACGGGAACTGGAACTACTGTCGCTCGAAGGTGGTTTTTATCTGGCACGCATCCGCATGGATCACGGCCAATTCACCTTGCTGGACGATGCCGCCAAACCCATGCGTCTGCGTTCAATCACTCATCTGCGTGACTTGTTGCAAACCGTTCCGGCCTTTCCCTGCGTGTTGGTGCAGCAATGTGTGCACGACGAAATGTGCGGCCGGGACACAGGCCCTGTCGAAGAACTGCGCCTGCCTTTTTCGCTGACACCTCCTTGATGAACCGCACGCTGCCGGACCGCACCGAATGAGCAAGGTCAATCGCCTGTGCCTGATCCTCGGCGATCAACTGTCGTTTGACCTGGCCTCATTGCAAGGTCTCGATCCCGAACGTGATGCGGTACTGATGGTCGAGGTGATGGAGGAAGCCAGCCATGTGCCTCATCATCCGCAGAAGATCGCGCTGATCTTCAGCGCCATGCGGCATTTCGCCCAGGCGCTGCAGGCCAGAGGCGTACGTGTCGAGTACGTCCCCCTTGATGACCCGCACAACAGCGGATCGGTGCCGGGGGAATTACGCCGCTGGCAGGACCTGCTGCAAGCGGACGAACTGCACGTCACCGAATGCGGCGACTGGCGCCTCGAACAATCTCTCAAGGAATGCGGCTCAGCCATTGACTGGCATGCCGACACGCGTTTTCTGTGCAGTCGTGCCGAATTCAGCGCGTGGGCGGCCGGCAAAAAACAGCTGCGCATGGAGTTTTTCTACCGCGAGATGCGCCGCAAGAGCGGATTACTGCTCAATGGCGACGGCACGCCGGTCGGCGGCGCGTGGAACTTTGACGCCGAAAACCGCAAAGCCTTGCCCAAAGGAGTGAAAGCGCCCTACCCGGCGCGGTTTTCCGACGACGCCATCACTCGCGACGTGCTTGCACTGGTCAAAGAGCGCTTCAGCAGCCACTACGGCTCTCTGGACAATTTCAACTATCCGGTCACACATGCCGACGCCCAAGCGTTATGGGATTACTTTCTGGACTATGGTCTGGCCGGGTTCGGCGATTACCAGGATGCCATGGCCAGCGACGAGCCCTTTGTGTTCCATGCGCGGATCAGCGCAGCGCTCAATATTGGTCTGTTGGATTTACGTCAACTGTGCAGCGACGTTGAGTCGGCTTACAGGTCTGGCCGCATCCCATTGAATGCAGCCGAGGGGTTCATTCGGCAATTGATCGGCTGGCGGGAATATGTGCGAGGGGTTTACTGGCTGAAGATGCCTGACTATGCCCAAGGTAATTCATTTGGTAACCACCGGGCCTTGCCGGCGTTCTACTGGACGGGCGAAACGCAGATGAACTGCATGCGCCATGCGATCGGTCAAAGCCTCAAACATGCCTATGCCCACCACATCCAGAGGCTCATGGTCACGGGCAATTTTGCCTTGCTCACCGGCATCGCGCCGAGCCAGATCTGCGATTGGTACCTGGCGATCTACATGGACGCGTTCGACTGGGTGGAACTGCCCAATACCCTGGGCATGGTCATGCACGCTGACGGTGGTTATCTCGGCTCCAAGCCTTATTGCGCGAGCGGCCAGTACATCAATCGAATGTCTGACTACTGTCGCGGCTGTGCCTACAAAGTCAGCGAAAGCACGGCTGACAACGCCTGCCCTTTCAATGCGCTGTACTGGCATTTCCTGATGCGCCACGGCGATCTTCTACGCGGTAATCAGCGCATGAGCATGATGTACAAAAACCTCGACCGCATGCCGCAAGCCAAGCAACAAGCGCTTTGGCAGCGGGGGCAGAAACTGCTCGACACACTGGACCGTGGCGAGCCGCTATAAAACGCGGCGTCCTTCCCCGTACGGGTGCAACTTAAACACCAGGTGACGTGTCAATGTGAGAATTCCCGGTGTACGTTTGAGCCGCGTTGAATGAACTCACCCAAAAATCAAGAAGGCCCCCCGTGGTGGAAATTCTGAAGCACTTTACTCGCGAGGAGCTTGAGGCAGAGGTCATGCGTCTGCGCCTGCTTCTGGAGAGCAGCGCAGCAGCATCACCGGATATGGCCGCCCAGCTTGCCGCCAGCCGAGCGGCGCTTGCCAGTAGCGAGGCGCGTTTCAGCACCATCCTGGAAACCATTGAGGCCGCGTTCGCGATCGTCAAAGTCAAATTCGACGCTGATGATCGCCCCGTCGATTACTACTTCGTCGAGGCCAACCCTGCGTTCGAACGTCAATGCGGCGTCAACCTGCGAGGTAAATGGGTCACCGAGTTCGCCCCCAACCTGGAGAGTTTCTGGTTCGAGACTTACGGGCACGTGGCCAAGACCGGCGAGCCGGCCAACTTCGAAAACTACGCCAATACCTTTGAACGCTGGTTCGATGTTCGCGCCGTGCGTGTCGGCGATCCTGCCGATCGACAAATCGCGATTTTCTTCAGCGACGTCACCCAACGCCGAGACGCCGAGGAGCGCCTGCGAGTCAGCGAGGCGGTAGCGCGTGAAAACGTCGAGCGCGTGCAACTGGCCCTCGCCGCCGGGGCCATTATCGGGACTTGGCATTGGGACTTGCCCACAGATTGCTTCACCATGGATGAGTCCTTTGCCAGGATTTTTGACCTTGATCCCGCGTTGGGCCGCACCGGTCTGAGCCTGGAACAAGTCGTGATGACCGTACACCCCGATGACCGGGACGGGCTTACGGCCGCGATCAACGAAGCGATTGCCCGCGGCGGCGCCTACTCCCATCAGTATCGTGTGCGCCGCGCTGACGGAACATACAACTGGATCGAGGCCAACGGACGCGTCGAGTGCGCCGATGACGGCACCCCGTTGCGTTTTCCCGGCGTACTCATCGATGTTGAGGATCGACGCAATGTCGAGGCCGAGCGCGACCGGGCCAACGCCGCGTTGCGCGCGCTCAACGACACACTGGAACAACGCGTATCGACGCGCACAGCCGAACTCATGCAAACAGAGGAAAAACTGCGCCAGTCGCAGAAGATGGAAGCGGTCGGGCAACTGACCGGGGGCTTGGCCCATGATTTCAACAACCTGCTGGCCGGCATCTCGGCGGCGTTGGAATTAATGGGAAAGCGCATCGCCCAAGGCCGTCTGAAAGACGTCGATAAGTACATGGTCACCGCCCAAGGCGCCACCAAACGTGCGGCGGCCCTGACCCATCGACTGCTGGCTTTCTCGCGACGCCAGACACTCGATCCGCGGCCGACGGATGTCAATTCCCTGATCCTCGGAATGACCGAGTTGATCCAGCGCACCGTCGGCCCCGCCATCCGCTTGAAGACCGTCGCGGCGCCCGAACTGTGGCCGACACTGGTCGATGCCAGTCAACTGGAAAACGCACTGCTGAATCTGTGCATCAACGCCCGCGACGCCATGCCTGACGGCGGGCGTATCACGGTCGAGACGGCCAATCGCACAATGGACTCTGCGTCGGCCCGCGCGCTGGACATGCCCGAAGGCGAGTACTTGTCCCTGTGTGTCACTGATACCGGCACAGGCATGACGCCCGAGGTCATTGCCAAAGCCTTCGACCCATTTTTTACCACCAAGCCTCTGGGCCAGGGCACCGGCCTGGGGCTGTCGATGATCTACGGATTCACCAAGCAATCCGGCGGTCAGGTAAGGGTGCATTCGCAAGAGGACCAAGGCACCACGATGAGTCTCTACCTGCCAAGGTACTGCGGCGAAACGCGGGCAAATCAGGATGCCACGCACAACGCGACAACGCCGCTTGCCAAGTCAGGCGGGACAATTCTGATTGTCGACGACGAACCCTCCGTGCGCATGTTGATTTGCGACGTGCTGGGCGAACTCGGTTATAACCTGCTGGAAGCCGCCGACAGCGTCGAAGGACTCGAAGCATTACGCTCCAGCGCACACATCGATCTGCTCATCACCGATGTCGGTTTGCCCGGCGGTATGAATGGGCGACAGATGGCCGATGCAGGCAGAGAAATCCGCCCGAGACTAAAAACGCTATTCATTACCGGCTACGCAGAAAACGCCGTCATTGGCAGCGCGCAACTTGGGCCGGGGATGCAAGTGCTGACCAAGCCGTTTGCGGTTGACGCATTGATTTCGCGCGTCATTACCCTGATGTCGACTAACGTTGAGTGAAGCCGCCGTGAACATTCTTCTAGAGCGCGGCAAAAAACTGTTGCAACGTAAAAAGCCTGCTTTTCAGGGCAGGCTTTTCGTGTGACGCGGCTCGCTTACTTCTGTTGAGACGTCAGCGCCGCATAGCCATTCATCAAATTGCGGTAGTTCGGAATCCGCTGCGACAGCAAATGACCCAAACCTTCAATGTCGTTACGCCAGTCGCGGTGCAGCTCACAGGCCACCGAGAACCAGTTCATCATCTGCGCGCCGGCCTGGGTCATGCGACTCCACGCAGCTTGTTGCACGGTGGTGTTGAAAGTGCCGGACGCATCAGTCACCACGAACACATCAAACCCCTCCGCCAGCGCCGACAGGGTCGGAAACGCTACGCACACATCCGTCACCACACCGGCGATGATGATCTGTTTGCGACCGGTGGCTTTGATTGCTTTGACGAAGTCTTCGTTGTCCCAGGCGTTGATCTGCCCTGGGCGAGCGATGTAAGGCGCATCGGGGAACATCTCTTTCAATTCCGGCACCAGCGGACCGTTCGGGCCTTGCTCGAAACTGGTGGTGAGGATGGTCGGCAACTGGAAGAACTTCGCCAGATCGGCCAGCGCCAGCACGTTGTTCTTGAACTCGTTCGGCGAGAAGTCCTGCACCAGAGAAATCAAACCGGTCTGGTGATCAACCAGCAGCACTACGGCGTCGTCTTTGTTGAGGCGGTTATAGGTTGGAGTGTTCATCTGTGCATTCCTTTTTAGTTGTAGGGGTTCTTGTTGCGTCCAAGATGGGCACAGATTACTGACGCACCGGGGCGAGATAAATCGGCTGAAAAGCGTTTAACTGTCAACTCAGAAAGGACAATTGGTATTGGATAAAGGGCGGTGACTTCAGAGCCAATCTATTCGAACTCCTGGCACGGACCCGTCCTCAGCGACGACCTCGGAACGTCAAATCTGCAGGAGGCTATCGCGCTATCTCTCGTCACTTTTTCTTACACCTTTTGTCACCCTGCGACACCCTGTCCGCCGATCCGCAGCCGGCGTCTGCCTTCAGTTTGGTATGATGCGCCGCTTTTACGGTTAACCCCCCCCCGCCAGTCCTGCCGACTGACGGGCTGCAAAAGGCGGTATTAGATGACGGCTTTGTTGACTCGCCGCAAGGTGCTTGCGGGAATGGGCGTGCTCGGGCTTGGCCTGCTCGCCGGCTGCGACACCCGCGGCCAACTGTCTTACAAGTACGGCAAGGATCTGAGTAACAAGATCATGGGACGCACCTTCAAGCTTAAGAACACCGAAGGCGAGACCATGACGCTGTCGAGCTTTCGCGGCATGATGCCAATGGTGTTCTTCGGCTTCACCCAGTGCCCGGCGGTCTGCCCGACGACCCTGGCCCGCGCGGCGAAAATCAAAAAACTCATGGGCAGAGACGGCGACCGCTTGCAGGTGATCTTCATCACTCTGGATCCCGAGCGCGACACGCCAGAAATTCTCGACGCCTACATGAAGGCCTTCGACCCGACCTTCGTCGCGCTGTACGGCACACTTGAGGAAACCAAGGCCACGGCCAAGGAATTCGATGTGTTCTTCGAGAAGGTGCCGGCCGGCGACACCTACACCATCTCGCACACCGCCACTAGTTACGTCTATGACTCGCGCGGCGAACTGCGCGTAGGTCTATCCACATCGCTTTCGGCAGAAGAATGCACGGAAGATTTGCTTACCGTTATGGAGGTTTGCTGATGCACCCCGTTCTGAACAACATCAAACGCACCGTTTTCGCCCTTTCGTTGATGGGCCTGGCGTTTCAGGTCTCGGCGCAGACCCAGGTCGACGACGCCTGGGTACGTGCGACCGTGCCAACCCAGTCCGCCAGCGGCGCGTTCATGACCCTCACTGCCGACAGCGACAGCAAGCTGCTCAGCGTCGCTTCGCCAGCGGCCAAAGATGTGCAAATCCATGAAATGAGCATGAAAAACGACGTCATGAGCATGGGCCCGGTGAAATCGGTCGACCTGCCGGCCGGCAAAGCCGTCCACTTTGACCCGAACGGCTACCACGTCATGCTGATGGGCCTGACGGCTCAGTTGAAAGAAGGCGAAAGCGTGCCGCTGACCTTGACCGTGGAAAACGCTAAGGGCGAGAAAGAAACCGTTGAAGTGAAAGCTCCGGTGCGCCCGCTGACCAACATGCAAGGTCATGATCACAGCAAGATGCATTGATCTGACCTTCAGCAACACACACGGGGCGGCATGATAGACGATCATGCCGCCCCTTTTTTTGCGGATGTAAAGTTTATGGAAAGCGTGCTTTACACCAAAAAATTCATCGGCGAGGATGTAAAGGGTCTTTTACACAGGAAGTGAAGCATGAAGAGTTTCAATCGCGAAATGGCCGCTGCGATGGCGCTGTACATATTGGTATTGCTGACATCGCAATTTGCCTTGCTGTATCTCGCCGACGCCAGCTTTGGGCTGCGTACCGTCATCGCCCTGTTGCCCATTATTCCGGTCGGTCTGTTCTGCTGGACTATCGTGCGTGACATGCGCCGTCTCGACGAAATGTACCTGCGCATCCAGTTCGAAGCCCTGGGCTTTGCTTTCGCCGCCTCAGCCCTGCTGACCTTTACCTACGGCTTTCTGGAGACCGTCGGTGCACCGCACTTCCCTTGGTTGTGGGTCTGGCCGGTGATGGGCCTGATGTGGATGATCGGTTTGCGCTTCGCCAAGCGTCGCTACCAATGAAAAACCGCCTCAAGCAATTACGCGCCCAGCGCAAATGGTCCCAAGTCGATCTGGCAGAGCGCCTGAACGTGTCGCGTCAGACGATCAACGCCATCGAGAATGAACGCTACGACCCGAGCCTGCCGCTGGCGTTTCAGATTGCCCGGGCGTTCGAGATGACCATTGAAAGCATCTTTGATGATGGAGCTTGAGCCGATAACTCGCAGAAAAGACAGGCACTCTGCAGGACGGCGTGGCAACCACCACGCCGAAGTGGTCGTGTGAATCGCAGCGTTTAACACATGCTGTCATGCCGGTTCTAAGGCGCACTAAATAAGATGAAACAATAAATCTGCTGCCGAGATACTGCATCAACATCGCCGATTGCCAGTCAACACCAACGTCAGCTAGAGCTTACGGCGTTTCGTCTAACCCCAAACGGCTCCGCAAACCAATCACCTGCGCGTTTAAAACAACGATCAGACCGCTCACCCTTGCTATCATCACCCACACTTTTTTTACGATTTGATGACTGGAAGGTCTTTTTTGTGAGCGCTCTTTTGAACGGGTTGCGACACCCGCATGCCCGACTCTCTTCCCTGATCTTTCTGGTGCTGATCGTGCCGGTGTGCCTACGCGCGGCACTCGGCTGGTCGACTCCGCTGGGTTATTTGTCGGATCTGGCGATCGGCAGTTCGTTGGTGATTTTGTTGCATCGCCGCGCGTGGTGGCTGGCATTGCCGCTGCTGCTGTTCTGGGGCTTGCTCGCGGTGGCGACTGCGGAACTGGTCAGTGCCGTCGGTCGCCTGCCCACCCCTTCCGATCTGCATTACCTGTTCGATCCGCAATTTGTCGAGAACTCCAGTGGCGGAGGACTGGCGCATCCGGCGGTGGGCATTACGTTGCTGCTGGCACTGTTGCTTTGGCTGCTGGCGCAGTTTGCCGCACGCGGCATTGTCCGTCCTGCCCTGCCCCGTGCGTTCTGGGGTGTGCCACTGGTGCTGTTCGCTGTGCACTGGGGCGCACAGAACCTGTGGCCGAGCGAGGCCGATCCTTGGCGTTTGTACAGCCTTTCGCACCATTTGCTAGCCACTGAGGTCGCCGATGTGCAGATCCGGGCCGAGGAATGGCTGGACGGCGATGTTGAGGAAACCACACCGGTCATGACCGGACTCACCGACGTCGATCTCAACGGGCAGAAACTGCTGAATGCACCGGGTCGGGCACGTAACGTGCTGATCATCACCCTGGAAGGCATTCCCGGCGCTTACATCCGCGCCAACCGCGAGGCCATTGGCAGCCATTATCAGGAAGACCTGATGCCCAATCTCAGTCGCTGGGCCGAGCGCGGCATGAACACACCTGACTACGTTGTGCACACACACCAGACCATTCGCGGTCTGTACGCCATGCTCTGCGGCGATTACGACAAGCTCAACAACGGCACGCCCAAAGGCGTGGAAATGCTCACCCTGAACGAGCGCAATCAGGCTTGTCTGCCGGCGCAACTGCGCGCGCACGGTTTCAGCACCCACTATCTGCAAGGCGCCGGCCTGCGCTTCATGGCCAAAGACAAGATCATGCCGCACATCGGTTTCGATGCGACCCATGGCCTGGAGTGGTTCACCAACGCCAACTATGTGGAATTTCCGTGGGGCAAGGATGACAAGGCATTCTTCGAGGGCGCGCTGAGTTATGTCGGCCAACTGGAAAAGCAAAAAAAGCCGTGGATGCTGACATTGCTGACCGTAGGCACGCACCAGCCCTACTCCGCACCGGAAGAATATCGGGAGCGCTACGAAACGCCGAAGCAGGCGGCGGTCGGCTACCTGGACGATGCACTGGACCAGTTCCTTGGCAGTCTCGAACGCCAGGGCGTGTTGAAAGACACGCTGGTGGTGATCACCTCCGATGAGTCCCACGGCATTGATGGCGTGCGTCTGGCTTCGTCATGGGGTTTCAATCTGACGTTGGCGCCCGAGCAGGAGCAACTTCCGCGCCTCAAGGCCGGGGTGTATGGCCATGTCGATTTGAGCACCTCGATCCTCGACTACTTCGACCTGCCAGTACCTCACTCATTGAGCGGCCGCTCGCTGTTTCGCGATTACGATTCCGGTCGTGAAATGATGTCGTTCACCAACGGCAAACTGCGCTATCACGATGGCCACGGTATGTTCTCCGAATGTGACATGCCGCGCCGCTGCCGCTACTACGAAAGCGCCGGTTTCATAGCCGACAGTGCCACGTTCAAGGGCACCTACAGTGGCCATCGCGCCCGACAGATCGCGGCCCGCGCCGATGCGCTGGACCTGTCCCTACTGCGCACTCCGCTCAATCACCGCTATCAATTCGGCAGCACCAACGTCATCCCGCTGCAGGCACAGATCAATAATGACTGGGCCGACAATCTGATCGGCGCGCAATACCTGGAAATGCCCAAGGGCTCGTACACCCGCGTACGCATGACCGTGCGTTCGCTTGATCCGCACCAGGTCGCGCACATTCAGCTCAAAGCCAAGGAATTCGAAAAAGAGGTGCAGATCGGGTTGCCGCCGGAAATGGTCGCCACGGCGGATCAGCCGCTGGAGATGGATTTCAGCTTCGATAATCCGCAAGACCGCAAGGCCTTCTCCTTCCATTTGCTGGGTTATGGATCGGGTGCTGTTGAAGTCACGGATTTCAGTGTGATCACTGAGTTGCCAGGGCAAGAGGATCTGCTGGATGAAGTGCCGGAGGATCAGGCCGCGCAGTCGAGTTGACACCGCGTTAAGAGGTTCTGCCTATCAGCGTCCAATAGTCGGGCTATTAGCCGACTCGTCAAGTCGGGTCTAGCCTTACAAGTCCGAAGTCGGCACGAGCCGGCCGTAGACGACCTGATAAGGACCCGAACATGGCAACTGAATCGAAATGCCCGTTCAACCACGCCGCTGGTGGTGGTACGACGAACCGTGACTGGTGGCCGAATCAACTCAACCTGAAGATCCTGAGTCAGCACTCGCCCAAGTCCGACCCGCTGGGCAAGGACTTCGACTACGCCAAAGCCTTCAAGAGCCTGGACTTCCAGGCGCTGAAACAAGACCTCAATGCGTTGATGACCGACTCCCAGGACTGGTGGCCGGCGGACTTCGGCCACTATGGCCCGCTCTTCATCCGCATGGCCTGGCACAGCGCCGGCACCTATCGCACCGCGGATGGCCGCGGTGGTGCCGGATCGGGCCAGCAGCGTTTCGCCCCGCTCAACAGTTGGCCGGATAACGTCAGCCTCGACAAGGCCCGCCGCCTGCTGTGGCCGATCAAACAGAAATATGGCCGCAACATTTCCTGGGCCGACCTGATTGTCCTCACCGGTAACGTCGCGCTGGAATCCATGGGCTTCAAGACTTTCGGTTTCTCCGGTGGCCGCCCTGATGTGTGGGAACCGGACGAAGACGTGTACTGGGGTTCGGAAAATGAATGGCTGGGCGGTGATAGCCGTTACGGCAAGGACAAGGCCGCCATGCAGGAACCCGGTGACGGCACGCTGGTAGCAGAACCGGATCTGCACGGCAAAGAAGAGAGCCGCACCGATCAGGGCGAGCGCACTCTGGAAAACCCGCTTGCAGCGGTGCAGATGGGCCTGATCTACGTCAACCCGGAAGGTCCTGAAGGCAACCCTGACCCCATGGCCTCGGCCCACGACATTCGCGAAACCTTCGCCCGCATGGCCATGAACGATGAAGAAACCGTGGCACTGATTGCCGGCGGTCACGCCTTCGGCAAAACCCACGGTGCCGGCCCTGCCGATAATGTCGGCCCGGAACCGGAAGCCGCCGGACTGGAAGAACAAGGCCTCGGTTGGCGCAACGCGTTCGGCACCGGCAAGGGCGGCGACACCATCACCAGCGGCCTCGAAGTGACATGGACCACCACGCCGACCCGGTGGAGTAACAACTACCTGGAAAACCTGTTCGGTTTCGAGTGGGAACTGACCAAGAGCCCGGCCGGGGCACATCAGTGGATTCCGAAAAACGGCGCGGGTGCAGGCACCGTTCCCCATGCCCATGACCCGAGCAAAAAACTCTCGCCGACCATGCTCACCTCTGATCTGGCGTTGCGCTTCGACCCGGCTTACGAGCAGATCTCCCGGCGTTTTCTGGCCAATCCCGATCAATTGGCCGACGCCTTCGCCCGCGCCTGGTACAAACTGATTCACCGCGACATGGGTCCACTCTCACGCTATCTCGGCCCGGAACTGCCCAACGAAGAACTGCTGTGGCAAGACCCGATTCCCGATGCCACTCACCCACTGATCGATGAAAACGACGCTGCCGCATTGAAGAGCAAAGTGCTGGCATCAGGTCTGTCGGTTTCGCAACTGGTCTCGACGGCCTGGGCTGCAGCTTCTACGTTCCGTGGCTCGGACAAGCGCGGCGGGGCCAACGGTGGCCGTCTGCGCCTGGAGCCGCAGAAATCCTGGCAAGCCAACCAGCCGGAACAACTGGCCAGCGTGCTGAAAACCCTTGAGGGCATTCAGAACGAGTTCAATGGTGGCGCATCGGGCAAGAAAGTCTCGCTGGCAGACCTGATCGTGCTGGCCGGCAATGCCGGAGTCGAGCAAGCAGCTAAAAATGCCGGGCATTCGGTAACCGTGCCGTTCACGGCGGGTCGTACGGATGCCTCGCAGGAGCAAACCGATGTGGATTCGTTCGGTTTCCTCGAACCGATTGCCGATGGGTTCCGCAACTACAGCAAAGGCAAATACACGGTGTCGGCCGAGGCGCTGCTGATCGACAAGGCTCAACTGCTCACCCTCACCGCGCCGGAAATGACCGTGCTGCTGGGTGGCTTGCGGGTGTTGAACACTAACGTCGGGGGAAGCCGTCATGGCGTGTTCACCCACCAGACCGAAGCGCTGACCAACGACTTCTTCACCCACCTGCTGGATATGGGGGTGGAGTGGAAACCAACGTCAAAAGCGGCGGACGCGTTCGAGGGCCGCGACCGTAAAACCGGCAGCGTGAAATGGACCGCGACGCGGGTTGATCTGGTGTTCGGTTCCAACGCGATATTGCGGGCGCTGGCGGAGGTGTATGCCAGTTCGGATGCGAAGGAGCAGTTCGTCAAAGACTTTGTCGCCGCTTGGACAAAGGTGATGAACCTGGACCGTTTTGATCTGAAGTAACGCAAAAAACTGTGGGAGCGGGCTTGCTCGCGAAAGCGGTGTGTCGGGCGACAGCTCTGTGTCTGACATACCCTCTTCGCGAGCAAGCCCGCTCCCACATTTAGATCCGCTTTCCTACCAGGTTTCATCTGCAAGCTTCAGCATCGGATCGGTCGCCCCCGAATAACTGAAGTAACGCAAAAAAAACTGTGGGAGCGGGCTTGCTCGCGAAGGCGGTGTATCAGGTAACAACTCTGTGTCTGACATACCCTCTTCGCGAGCAAGCCCGCTCCCACATTTAGATCCGCGTTTCTATCAGGTTTCATATTCAGGCTTCGGCACAGGATCGGCCTGCCTCGATAAAACGGACGCAACGCAAAACAACTGTGGGAGCGGGCTTGCTCGCGAAGGCGGTGTGTCAGGTAACAGCTCTGTGTCTGACATACCCTCTTCGCGAGCAAGCCCGCTGCCACATTTAGATCCGCGTTAAGCCAGGCTTTTGCTGACCACCTCATAGACGTCGCTGGACAACTGACCTGAAGCCAGAATCCGCTCCAGTTCGGCCTTCATCAGCGCCTGCCGCGCGCTGTCGTATTTGCGCCAGCGCGTCAGCGGCGCCAATTGCCGCGAGGCGATCTGCGGGTTGAAGCCGTTCAGTTCGATCACCAGATCCGCGAGGAAGCGATAACCCGAGCCATCCGCCGCGTGGAAGTTGATCAGGTTCTGCCCGGCAAACGCGCCGACCAGCGCACGCACCTTGTTCGGGTTTTTGATGTTGAACGCCGGGTGCTGCATCAACGCCTTCACACGCTCCAGACCGCCCGGCAAAGTGCTGCCGGCCTGTACGCTGAACCACTGATCCATGACCAACGGATTGTCCTTGAAGTGTTCGGCGAAACTCGCCAGCGCCACGGCTTTCTGCTCGTCGAACGGCGAGTTGACCAACACTGCCAGCGCCGTCAGGCGCTCGGTCATGTTGTCGCTGGTGTCGAACTGTTCCAGCGCCGCCGCCAACACTTCTGGCTTGCCGCTGAGCATCAGGTACGACAGCGCGATGTTCTGCAACGCACGACGAGCGAAGTGCTCGGCCTCGGCCATATACGGGGTTTGTTTCGACAGGTCACGGTTGGCCTGGTAACGCAGCCATAGTGCTTCGAACAGGTTGTCCGCCAGTTGCTTGCGGGCAAACTCGCGCGCGATATGGATCGCGTCGACGTCAGCCACTTCGCTGATTTCGGCAAGGTACGCCTCACCCGGCAGTGAGAGCATTTCCGCGACCATCGCCTGATCCAGCGATTCGTCCGACAGCACTGTGCGCAACGCAGTAATCAGGCGTGGGTCGAGCACCAGGCTTTCGCCCTTCTGCTGTTGAGTGATCAGCTCTTGCAGCACCTGCACCGACAGTTGCTGACCGGCATCCCAGCGGTTGAAGCCGTCGCTGTCATGCTGCATCAGGAACATCAGTTGATCGCGGTTGTACGGGAAGCTCAGTTTCACCGGCGCCGAGAAGCCACGCAGCAGTGACGGCAACGGCTGTGCGCTGATGTCGACGAAGGTGAAGGTCTGTTCGGCTTCGGTCACGGAAATGACGCGAGTGGTGCCTTGGGAAGCGGCTTCACCAGCCAGCCGCAGGGCAATCCCGTTGCCCTTGCTGTCGAGCAGGCCCAGCTCTACGGGAATCACGAACGGCAGTTTTTCCACCTTGTCCGGGGTTTCCGGGCAGCTCTGGCGGAACGTCAGGCTGTAGGTTTTCGCGGCGGCGTCGTAAGACTCGCTCACCGCCAGACGCGGTGTGCCGGCCTGGCTGTACCAGCGTTTGAATTGGGTCAGGTCGACGCCGTTGGCATCTTCCATGGCTTTGATGAAGTCGTCGCAAGTCACGGCCTGGCCGTCGTGGCGTTCGAAGTACAGATCGCTGCCCTTACGGAAGCCTTCGGCGCCGAGCAAGGTGTGGATCATGCCGACCACTTCCGAGCCCTTTTCGTACACGGTCAAGGTGTAGAAATTGGAAATTTCGATGAAGCTGTCCGGGCGCACGGCATGGGCCATGGGACCGGCATCTTCGGCGAACTGGTGGGTACGCAGGTACGCCACGTCCTGAATGCGCTTGACCGTGGCGGAGTTCATGTCGGCGGAGAAACCGGAATCACGGAACACGGTGAAGCCTTCCTTGAGCGACAGTTGGAACCAGTCGCGGCAGGTCACGCGGTTGCCCGACCAGTTGTGGAAGTATTCGTGCGCGACAATCGCCTCGACCCGCTGGTGCGCGGCGTCGGTGGCGGTTTCGGCGCGGGCCAGTACGGCGCTGGAGTTGAAGATATTGAGGCCCTTGTTCTCCATGGCGCCCATGTTGAAGTCGTTCACCGCGACGATCATGAAGATGTCCAGATCGTACTCGCGACCGTAGACCTCTTCGTCCCAGCGCATCGACTTCTTCAGGCTGTTCATCGCGTGCTGGCACTTGTCGATGTTTTCCGGCTCGACATAAATGCGCAGCGCCACGGTGCGTTCGGTCATGGTGGTGAAGGTGTCTTCAACGCACCACAAATCACCGGCCACAAGCGCGAACAGATACGCCGGTTTCATGAACGGGTCTTCCCAGGTCGCCCAGTGCCGGCCGTCTTCGCCGGGGCCGGAAGCGATCGGGTTGCCGTTGGACAGCAGCACCGGATAGCTGTGCTGTTCGGCCACCACGGTAGTGGTGAACTTGCTCATCACGTCCGGACGATCGAGGTAATAGGTGATCTTGCGGAAACCTTCGGCCTCGCATTGGGTGCAGAACATCGTGCCGGACTTGTACAGGCCTTCCAGCGCGGTGTTGGTTTCCGGATGGATCTTGACGCTGGTGTCGAGTGTGAAGGTTTCGCTGGTCGGTTGCAGAGTCAGTTCGTTTTCACTGAGCTGATAGTCCGCAGCGCTCAGTTCCTGATCGGCCAAGGTCACCGACAGCAATTCCAGTTGCTGGCCATCGAGCACCAGCGGCGGCAGCCCCGGGCCACGCGCCGGGTTGCGGCGCATCACCAATTGCGCGTGGACCAGGCTGTGATCCTCGAACAACTCGAAGGTCAGGTGTGTTTCGTCGATCAGGTACTCGGGCGCCTGATAGTCCTTCAGGTAAATCATCTTCGGTTGTTCGGTGCGCATGCTGGAGTCCTTACTGATGCACGGCGAGCTGATAAGCCGTGTACTTACGAATGTTGATCACGCCGGTGTCGAAGATCAGGTACTGGCCCTTGATCCCCAGCAGCGTGCCTTCGGCAATCGGGTTCTTGTCCAGGTTGAAGCTGACGATTTTGGCCGGGTATTGCTCGACCGGATAGCGAATTTCCAGCGGTTCGACATCGGTAATCGTCTGAATGGCCTGTAGGCCGAATCGCTCCTGCAAGCCTTGCAGGCCCTCGGCGCAACTGTCGAACAACTGATCACGCACCTGTGCCAGATCCACGGCGACGGCATCGCCCTTGAGCAGTGCACGCCAATTGGTTTTATCCGCTACCTGGCTACGGAACAGGTCTTCAACAAAGCCCGACTGCTGCCGCGTCGACACCCGCATGATCGGCAACGCCTGACTGGCACCCTGGTCGAGCCAGCGGGTCGGCAATTGGCTAGCACGGGTGATGCCAACCTTGATCCCCGACGAATTGGCCAGGTAGACCACATGATCGGTCATGCAGAACTGCTCGCCCCACGCCGGATCCCGGCAGGTGCCGGCGTCATAGTGGCAGCGCTCCGGGCTCATGATGCAGATATCGCACTGCGCCAGCTTGGTCATGCACGGATAGCAGTAGCCCTGACTGAAACTGGTTTTGGTCTTGCGCCCGCAATGGGTGCAGTGGATCGCTCCCAGGTATTCAAGACGCACTGTGGTGCCAATCAATGGATTGACCGGCACCTCGACGTCATCCAGACGAAACGCGTATTGCACATTCGACCCGTCCAGGCGCGCCGACATTTTGCTGATTGCACCGCGGCCAATCTCGATCAATGGATGGCATCCGACTTGAACAGAATATTCGGCACTTCGATCGACTTCGACGCACATTCCTGCGGGCCCATGTAACCGGTGCGCTGTTCTTCAGGCAGGTTCTGGATTTCCCAGGCGATCATGGCCTGCAAGGATAATTCGCGCTGTTCGGCGGTGAGTTTGCCACCGTCGGACCACTTACCGATTTCCACGGCCAGTTTCAGGCTCTCGTAGATGTCCGGGGTGATGTTTTTGATCATTTCGTTAAAAGAGGACATCAGGGTCTCCGTGCTCTTTATTCACTGAAAATTTGAGGCGGCCAGTTTACGGCGGTTATACAAACCGCCCAACAAACCGGTGAAGCATCCGATGAGTAACCCGCCGACATGGGCGGCATTGGCGATTTCGCCGAAACCGATCATCGAGATCAGCCCGGACATGCACACCAGCAACCACACCAGCATCATCACCAGCACGCCACGCGGCAGGCGATAGGCCGGGTTCGGCGCTAGTAACTGGAAGATCCAGCAATGGCCAAGCAAACCGTAAAGCACACCGGACAGACCACCGAACAGGCTCGGGCCGCTCCAGGCAAACTGCGCGTAGTTCGACACCAGGCTGAACAACAGCGTCAGGCCGAGCAGATTGATGCTGCCCTGGCGCGACTCGATGCGCCGCCCCAACTCCCAATACCACATGCCGTTCATGGCCAGGTGGAGAATGCCGAAATGAATCAGCATTGGCGTAAACAAGCGCCACCACTGCCCCGCCGCCAAGCTATCAGCCAGCGGCGTGAAATGGATGTACTCGCCGACCACCCGAAAATCGAGAAAAGTGAGCCAGCGTAAGGTCTGCAGGTTTTCGCCAAGGTAAGTCAGGCCGCCCACGATCAGACACAGCAGCAGGATAAACCCCGTGGCTTTGGCATATTTCAACTGCTCGACGAAGCTTGGGCGCTTGAGTGTCTGGGCCACGGGAATGTCCAGTTGCTGATCAGGGTCGCCGGCCGGAAAGCGTTCGTAAAGCGAGCGCACGTCTTCGCTGATTTCCGCAGGCGCCCACAGCACTTGCTCGCCCGCCTCTTCACTGACTCGATGTGGCACTTGCATCCGTTGCAACAACTGGACAAAGCCACTCAAATCCACCGCCAGTGGCAGACGCAATACCGCTATCGCACTCATTGCAGCAACTCCGGCCGCTCGACATCGACCCAGACAAATTTATGCGGATCGAGGCGGGTTTCCTGATCCAGACGATAGGCGACGAGTTTGCCGTAGAGCACCGCGCTGTAATCCAGACACGCGAGGTTGGGGCGTATCGGCGCCGGTTTGCCGCTGCGCCAGTAGTGGCCGACGAACAGCAACGGCTCGTCGACGCCATAGCGCAGCAGGGAGTTCTTTTCTGTAGAGGTCAGTGGCGTCCGTGCCACCGGTTCCGGCAGGGCATCAGGCTGGAACACGATATCGCCGTAGGTTTTCGGATCGTCTTCCCAGAACTTGGTGCGGAAGAACGAGCGCACCAGACCGTCGCCGCTGGTCATGGTCTGGCCTCCGGGCAGGCGCATGTCGGTGCCACGCAGCAGGCGGTCGAACACCGTGCAGGCAAAGCTACCGGGCACCGCCGAAGCCTGGAGGAAATGCTCATCGATACGCGCATCGGGAAACAGGCCGCGCAGCGGTTCGATCAGGCCGGCGTCCCAGCAGGCATGCACGACACGGAAACGCCCGGCATCCACCACCAGCGGCAGTTCATAGAACCACTGCTGAAAGTCATGCCAGTCGCCGGGATGGTCTTCGAACTGAGTCAGGGTTTCATGAAGCAAACGCGCATGACGCGGCGTGTGCTCACGCACGAACTGCTTGCCGCTGCCCGGAGGCGCCGGGGTGCTCCAGCCCAGCGCGTTGAATTCGTGGTTGCCCATGATGCACAACGCCTGACCGGCCTCGACCATGTCATGAACGATGTGCAGCGCCTCGCGAATCCGCGGGCCACGGTCGATGATGTCGCCGACGAACACGGCCATGCGCGATGGATGCCGCCAGACCCCGCCCTGCTTGTGATAACCGAGTCGGTCAAGCAAGTGTTCCAGGGTCAGGGCGCATCCGTGCACGTCACCAATCAGGTCATAACTGCGCGCGGGATCGAGCATCAGTCGCCTCCACCACCCAGCTTGCTGCCCCAGCCGAGCTTGGTGCGGCAGACTTCGTAGTAGTTGTGATCGAGCGGGTGGATCAGTCGCAGCTTCTGCGCTTTCTTGCTGACGGTGATGGTGTCGCCCGGCGCGCAGGTGAAGTGGTTCTGCCCATCGCAGGAGACCTGCGGGTAGATCTGCATGTTTTTCGACACGACGATTTTCAGCTCACTGTTGCCATCGACCACAATTGGCCTGCTCGACAACATATGGGGGTACATCGGCACGATCACAATGGCATCGAGCTTGGGATGCATGATCGGTCCGCCGGCAGACAGCGCATAGGCGGTAGAACCGGTGGGCGTGGCGACGATCAGGCCGTCAGCCTTCTGGCTGCAGACGAACTGGCCGTCGATGTACAGCTCGAACTCGATCATCCGCGTCGACTTGCCAGGGTGCAAAACCACGTCGTTCAGCGCATCGCCCTGGCCGATCGCTTCGGCATGGCGGCGGACTTCGGCTTGCAGCAAAAAGCGGTTTTCCACCAGGTAATGGCCGTCGAGCACCTTGGCGACTTCGACTTCCAGCTCATCGGGGCGAATGTCGGTGAGGAACCCGAGGCTGCCACGGTTGATCCCGAGTACCGGAATATTGTGCCGCGCCAGCGCCCGGGCAGCGCCGAGCAGGCTGCCGTCGCCGCCGACGACGATGACCATGTCGCAGACTTCGCCGAGCATCTTGCGCGACGAAGTTTGCAGGCCGTGGCCGGGCAGAACTTCAGCAATGGTGTCTTCGAGGATCACATGCAGGTGACGATCGAGCAGAAACCGTTTCAGTCGGCGGACGGTATCCAGCACCTGGGAACTGCCCAGGCGACCGATGATGCCGATATTACGAAATTGCTCCATGGGACCTCTGCGGACAATCGAAAACGCGAAAAGCACGATTATGGGCGAAAGCCTGCGATAGACAAAATCCTTTCAGCCTCAAGGGTGTGCCCGTGTTTAAGGCTATGCTCGCAAGATGATCCTATTTCCTGACTTGCTCCAGTTGCCCCACCAGTTACGCCATCCCGAAGTGCGCGATCTGGCGTGGGTGATCCTCGCCCCGCCGATGCTGGCCACAACGCCATGGCCGCAGCGTCATCCGCTGGCCGGCAGCGATTGGGTCGCCGATCCCGAGCGCCTGGAACACTGGCTGCGTCAGCTCGACCGTGACAGTTACGGATTGCTGCACTGGCTGTCCCAGGCACGCACGCGGCGGTTGGGCCTTTATTACGAGCGGTTGTGGCAGTTTGCTGTGCAACATGCACCGGGTATCGAACTGATCGCCGCCAACCTGCCGATTCGCCGGGGTGGCCATACCCTCGGCGAACTGGACATGTTGCTGCGTGACCGCGACGGCGTGCATCACCTGGAGCTGGCAATCAAGCTCTACCTCGGCCCGCAAAACGGCGACGGTCATGATCCGGCGCAATGGCTGGGGCCCGGTTGCCATGATCGACTGGATCGCAAGCTGGCGCATCTGGCCGAGCATCAACTGCCGATTTCCGCACGCCCGGAAAGTCGCGAAGTCCTGGCAGCGCTGGGTATCGAAGTGTTCAGTGCGCAACTTTGGCTCGGTGGTTATCTGTTGTATCCGTGGCCGGGGCAAGCGCAATCGCCGCGGGGTGCCCACCCACAACATTTGCGCGGCAGTTGGTTGCATCAGAAGGATTGGCCGGCGTTCGTCGCGCAACGCCCGGACGGACGCTGGCAACCCCTGCCCCGCCATGCCTGGCTGGCGCCGGCGCACTACCCGGTGGAACAGACCTGGAAGGAAGAACACTTGCAAATGTGGCTGGAGGGTTTGGAACCGCTAGCCCCGGCGCAGTTAATGGTGCGCCTGATTGAGAATGCGCGCGGGGAATGGGAGGAGGCGGAGCGGTTGTTTCTGGTGTCGGATCTTTGGCCGAATGCGCCTGGCCAAGCCTGAAAATTTGCAGTGCCTGTTCGCCACCCATCGCTGGCAAGCCAGCGATGGGTGCCGACTCGGTCTAAAGGGATAATCGCAAAGCCAAAGCCGCCAACGTCACCAACAAAACCGGCACCGTCAGCACAATTCCGACTTTGAAGTAATACCCCCAGCCAATCCTGATCCCCTTGCGTTCCAGCACATGCAGCCACAGCAACGTCGCCAGACTGCCAATCGGCGTGATCTTCGGCCCTAGGTCACTGCCGATCACGTTGGCATAGATCATCGCCTCCTTGACCATCCCGCTCGCCTGACTGGCGTCAATCGAGAGCAGCCCGATCAAAACGGTCGGCAGATTGTTCATGATCGAGGACAACAACGCCGTCAGCACACCGGTGCCCATTGCCGCACCCCATACGCCATGACCGCCAAAGACATCCAGCCAACCCGCCAGATAGCCGGTCAACCCGGCATTGCGCAGGCCGTAGACAACCAGATACATGCCTAGCGAGAAAATCACGATCTGCCACGGTGCTTCTTTCAGCACCTTGCGCGTGGAAATCTTGTGACCACGGGCGGCGATACCCAGCAACAGCGCAGCGCAGACCGCCGATATCGCGCTGATCGGGATGCCCAGTTGCTCGAGGAAGAAGCAGCCGATCAACAGGATCACCAACACCCCCCAACCGGCGTAGAACGTCGCTTTGTCGTGAATCGCAGTGTGCGGCAGTTCAAGCTGTTCGGGGGCGTACGCCTTGGGAATGTCACGACGGAAAAACCACAGCAACATCGCCAGCGTCGCGGCGACGCTGACAACGTTCACCGGCACCATGACCGCCGCATAGCGGTTGAAGCCGATATGGAAAAAGTCTGCCGAAACGATGTTGACCAGATTCGACACCACCAGCGGCAGGCTCGCGGTATCGGCAATGAACCCGGCCCCCATGACGAACGCAAGGGTGGCCGCCGGAGAAAAGCGCAGCGCCAGCAACATCGAAATCACAATCGGCGTGAGGATCAGTGCTGCACCGTCATTGGCAAACAGTGCCGACACCAGCGCACCGAGCAGCACCATAAAGGCAAACAGCTTGCGCCCGCTGCCCCGCCCCCATCGCGCCACATGCAGCGCGGCCCAGGCAAAAAAACCGGCTTCATCGAGCAACAGACTGATGATGATCAGCGCGACGAAGGTGCCGGTGGCGTTCCAGATAATTTGCCATACCAGGGGGATGTCGCTCAGATGCACCACACCGAAGATCAGCGCCAGCACGGCGCCCAACGTCGCGCTCCAGCCAACGCCAAGACCTTTGGGTTGCCAGATGACAAGGGTGATGGTCAGCAGGAAAATCAGTGACGCAGCGAACATTCGCAACAGCCTTCAACAATCAAATGGGTGGATATCCAAATGCGGGAGCGGGCTTGCTCGCGAAGGCCGCAGGTCAGACAAAAAGTTGCTATCTGGCACAACGCTTTCGCGAGCAAGCCCGCTCCCACAGTTTCCGGTGTACATCCGGAGAAACGATTAACTCATTTCTTGTGTTGTTCCACAAAGAGCCCGTACGCATCGATGAATTTCTGCAGAAACGGTTTCACCGTTTCGCTCAGTTTGCCCGCCTCGTCAAAAGCCGACCCCGCACCGCCCAGATAGGCCTCTGGCTGCTGCATGCAGGGCACATCGAGAAACACAAACGACTGACGCAGATGCTGGTTCGCCCCGAACCCGCCGATCGCACCTGGCGAAACACTGATCACCGCGCCCGGCTTGCCGCCCCAGACGCTCTTGCCGTAAGGCCGCGAGCCAACGTCGATCGCATTCTTCAACGGCGCCGGCACCGAACGGTTGTACTCCGGCGTCACAAACAGCACCGCGTCGGATGAACCCACCTTTTGTCGAAAAGTGCTGTAGGCTGCCGGCGGTGAATCTCCGTCAATGTCTTCGTTATAGAGTGGCAGATCGCCGATTTCGACAATCTCGAGCTTGAGGTTAGCCGGGGCCAGTTCCGCCAGTGCAAGGGCGACTTTACGATTGATCGACGCTTTTCTAAGGCTACCGACCACTACGGCGACGTTGTAGACATTGCTCATGGAAGACTCTCGATTGTCAGTGGAAGAAGGCAGTAGTTATAGATGATTCGGTGACAGTTTCACCAGCGGACTCGGGAAATACCCCCGTGCTGATTATTTTTTTCCTGTAGGAAAACTTACAGGCCTTGATGACGGTCTACCAAGCCGCAAATCAAGCGTTTTATCTCCAGAGGTTCTAAGCAGATGGCAGCAGTACTGGTCGGTCAGTTCCATGCAAGAGATGCGGAAGGCCGCGTTTATTCGGTGCATGAGTTCCAGGAATCCACTCCGTCGGCAGACGGTTTTACCGGCTCGGAGCCTGTCACCACATACAAACTTGCCATTGGCGATCGCGTCAACAAGGTCAGTGACAACGAGTTTTTGCTGGTTCAATCGGGTGTCACCCTGACTCGCGAACCTGAGCCAACCGTCGCTTCATAACTGACTGTTATGAGCAGAAGTCATATGCGCAGACTTGGGGTAGGATTCAGCCACTGACCCCACCTGCTGAACATGGACTTCACGCATGCGTTTACGTCATATCGAAGTGATTCAGGCGCTTTTGCAGGCCGGTCATATGGGCACTGCCGCCGAATGGTTGCAGTTGCCGCTGGCCGAGGTCGAAGAGCGTTTGCGCGAGGCCGAGAGTCATTTGGGGTTCATGCTGTTCGCCAGCGTTCGCGGGCGTCTGCAACCGACGCCCGAGGCTCGAGCCTTGCAGGTGGAAATCACTCGCGTCTATGAAGCGCTCGAACCTGTGCAACGCCTGGCCAGTAGCCTCAAACAATACCTTGCCCCGCCGGTGCGCATCATCGGCACCCCTGCGCTGGCCCAGCAATTATTGCCACAAAGCCTCGCCTCACTGCGCCGGCGCCTGCCCGATGCACCTTGCAGCCTGTTGAGTGCCCCGACCCGCGACATCGTCCGCAGCCTGTTGCTGCGTGAAAGCGATCTGGGTTTGAGCCTGCACGATCCCGACCATCCCGACATCCATTGCCAGCCACTGGCTCAAGGCAAGCTGCAATTACTCGCGCCCCATGGCTGGCTGCAACCGAAGCAGAAGTACATTTCCCTACAGGACCTGGCGGGACAGGCGATGATCGGCCTCGAATGTCAGGATCCGCTGAGCCCGGCGCTGGAAAACAAACTCCAGACCCTACGCCCGGCACCAAGCATCCAGACCCGCGTGCAAACCCATCAAATGATGCGCAGCATGGTCGAGGCCGGCGAAGGTCTGGCGATTGTCGATCCGTTCACCGCATTGGGGGCACGTCCCGCCGGGCTTGATACGTGCCCGCTATCGCCCGCCATAACGATCAGCCTCTACGCCTTGACCTTCAAACACACAGCGCCGTCATCGGCGATCCAGACCTTACTGGCCATCATCACGGAACAAGCCGAGGCGATGCTGACGAGCTAACTGAATTTTCCAGCGGATTATCGAACAGTCGATACCAGAACAGCGCCACTTCGGCGGTGTTCGGGTCGATGCCGCGATAGCGTAACTGGTCAACACCACCGATCACATACCCACAGCGCTCATAGAGCCGACAAGCACCAAGGTTGTTGTTCTGGGTTTCCAGCATGATCCCCGGCAGCTTCTTTTTACGACTCCAGAATTGCGCCACATCCAGCAACGCCTTCGCCACGCCATGGCGGCGGGCCGGCGCGTGCACCGCCAACTCATCGATATGGGCAAAGCCATTCCAGTTGGTGCTGATGACCAGATGGCCGACCGGTTCATCGTCGAGGTATGCCATGAAAATCGCGCTGTCCGCCGCATCGCGGTAACTGCTGAACTCCTCCGGATCAATGCCGTAACACTTGCGGTAAGGCACAATCGTCGTCATCGACCACTGTTCCACGGGCTTGCCGATCACCGCGGCGCCATACGCTGTGACCTCAAAGCTGAAGTCGCTGCCCCAGATATAAGCCGCAAAACCTTCATCGGCGACACGCACCGACAGCCCTGGGTATTTCGGATTCATGACCGGTTGCATACTGGGAAAAGTCCTCATTCCTTGACGCAATCGACGGTGTAGTGCCGTCCATTGCCTTGATCTTCATGTTGCAGTCCATGCACATCGGCGACAAAACCGGGAAAGCTGCTATCGAACGTGCGGGCGAATTTCAGGTAATCGATGATCGAGCGGGTCGACTCGCTAAAACGCTCGCCGGGCATGATCAACGGAATTCCCGGTGGATACGGTACCAGCATCACCGCAGCAATCCGCCCTTCCAGCTCATCGATCGGTACGGCCTCGACTTCACCGCGTACCAGATGATCATAGGCATGGGCAGGTTTCATGGCGATTTGCGGCATTACGGTGTACATGCGTTTGAGGTGTTTGGCAGTGGCGTTGCTGCGATAGCAGGCATGCAATTGATCGCACAAATCACGCAAGCCCATGCCGCGGTAGCGTACGGTGTCCTCCTGTGCAACGCACGGCAGGCACGTTGCCAGACTGACATTAGCGTCGTAACTGCGCTTGAACTCCAGCAACTCGGTGATCAGCGTGCTCCATTTACCTTTGGTGATGCCCATGGAGAACAGCACCAGAAACGAGTACAGTCCGGTCTTCTCCACCACCAGCCCGCGCTCCCAGAGGAACTTGCTGACCACGGCGGCCGGAATCCCCCTCTCGCTCAACGCGCCACCGGCATTCAACCCCGGCATCACCAACGTGACCTTGATCGGGTCGAGCAGCACATAGTCGTCGCTGACCTCGCCGAAACCGTGCCAGTCAGCCTCCGGTTGCAGCAACCAGTCTTCGGTTTGCACGCGGTCGATGCCCTCGACACCCGGCGGCTGCCAGATCGAAAACCACCAATCATCAGCAGCGATGTGCTGACGCAGATTGGCCAGCGCCCGACGGAAACTCAGCGCTTCGTCGAAGGTTTCCTGCAACAGCGAGCGCCCGGCCGGGCCTTCCATCATGGCCGACGCCACGTCGAGCGAGGCAATGATGCTGTACTGCGGCGAAGTGGAGATGTGCATCATGAACGCTTCGTTGAAGCGGTCGCGATCCAGTTGCCGCGCACCGCCGTCCTGCACATGAATCATCGAAGCCTGACTGAACGCAGCGAGCAGCTTATGGGTGGAGTGGGTGGTGAACACCAATGGGCTGTCGGTGCTACGCGAAGTGGCCATGCCGTAACGCCCGGCGAAGAATTCGTGAAACGCTGCATAGGCGTACCACGCCTCGTCGAAATGCAGCACTTCGACGCTATTGCCGAGGCTTTGCTTGATCAATTCGGCGTTATAGCAGAGGCCGTCGTAGGTCGAATTGGTCACCACCGCCAGTTTGACTTTCGGCGCACGGCCCTTGGTCAGAGGGCTGGCGTCGATCTTCGCCTGAATCGATTCGCGACTGAACTCGCTCAGCGGAATCGGACCGATAATCCCCAGTTCGTTGCGCTCCGGACACAGGTACAACGGGATCGCGCCGGTCATGATGATCGCGTGTAGCACCGACTTGTGGCAGTTGCGATCGACCAGCACCAGATCGTCGCGAGCCACCATCGAGTGCCAGACAATCTTGTTCGCCGTCGAGGTGCCATTGATCACGAAAAAGGTGTGATCAGCGCCGAAATTGCGTGCTGCACGCTCTTCCGCTTCAGCGAGTGGCCCCGTGTGATCTAGCAACGAACCGAGCTCCGGCACCGAAACCGACAAATCCGAACGCAGGGTATTTTCGCCAAAGAACTGGTGAAACGCTTGCCCTACCGGACTCTTGTGATACGCCACGCCCCCGCCATGACCGGGGGTGTGCCAGGAATAATTGGAATCGGCGGTGTGTTGCACCAGCGCCTTGAAAAACGGCGGTAGCAAACCGTCCAGATACTTGCGCGCCGCCCGTGCGACTTGTCGGGCCAGGAACGGCACCGTGTCTTCAAACAGGTAAAGGATGCCGCGCAGTTGATTGAGTTCAGCCATGGCATCGGCTGGGGCGTTTTCCAGCGTGACCTGTTCGCCCAAGGCAAAGATCGGCAGATCCGGCGCGCGCACCCGGGCCAGGCCGATCAGTTCGGCCATGTTCTGCAACAGATGTGAGTTGGTGCTGGCGTCTTCGGCGGCGATCAGCATGCATGCGAGACCATGATGGGTCGACGCCACCAGGCGCCCTTCGGCGTAGTCGGTGGCCGAAACGATATTGAAACCTTCCTGCTCCAACTCCCGGGCGATACCGCGAATACGCTCGCCGGCGACCGTATCGGCCTTGATGTCGCGATGGACGATCAACACCGGAAACTTCAAATCTTTGTACATGAGGCTCAGTGTCCTGAGGCGGCGGATTTGAATCCACCCATGCACTCAGGGTAGAGGGTTGCAGCGAAAGTGGCGAGGGTGGCCACTTGTCAGTACTTCCACGAGGCGATGATCTTTCAGGCCTGTGCGTCTGCTTCTGCGATTTGGGTCCACAGCGCCGGGCCACCAGCCGACTTGGCGATGATCTCCAGTCGTACCTGATGTGCCGCCAGTTCATCTTCCGTAGCGCGAATGATCCGCGCGGGCTGACGATCGGCCGGCAGCCGACGGATTTCTGTGGCGGAGTTGTCCGCGCCATCACCCGTACCATTACCGTCGGAAGCATTGCCGGCCAGCGACAGGCTGGTCTGGCCACCGGTCATGGTCAGGTAAACGTCGGCGAGAATCTCCGAGTCGAGCAAGGCGCCGTGCAGTTCACGGCCGGAGTTGTCGACGCCATAACGTTTGCACAGCGCATCGAGGCTGTTGCGCTGCCCCGGATGACGCTCCCGGGCCATCATCAGGGTATCGAGGATCGAACAATGCTGCGTGATGTCGGCACGATCCTGCTGACCCATCAAGGCAAATTCGTTGTTGATGAAGCCAACGTCGAACGCCGCGTTATGGATGATCAGCTGTGCGCCTTTAATGAACTCGAAGAACTCGTCGGCGACTTCGGCAAAGCGCGGCTTACCCACCAGGAATTCGTTGGTGATGCCGTGGACGCCGATTGCGCCTTCATCACTCTCGCGATCCGGTTGCAGATAAACGTGGAAGTGCCGGCCCGTCAGGCGCCGACCGATCAGTTCAACACAACCGATTTCGATAATCCGGTGACCATCGGTCACCGGCATGCCGGTGGTTTCGGTATCGAGTACAACGGATCTGGTGGCCATCAGTGTTCAGCTCTCAACGGGGGCAATCGTGCAAAAGCGGCGATGTTAACACGCTCACCAAGGGGTTTGAGGTACACCGTTTCGGTGGAATCAGGTCTGCTTGTACCCACGCACTTCGTCTACACCACGGTTGGCCAACTGGTCAGCCCGTTCGTTGCCGTGATGACCGATGTGCCCGCGCACCCACTTCCAGGTGACCTTGTGGCGATTGACTTGTTCATCCAGCTCTTTCCACAGATCGGCGTTCTTCACCGGCTCTTTCGCAGCGGTTTTCCAGCCGCGCTTCTTCCAGTTGGCCATCCACTCGTTGATGCCCTTCATCACGTATTGCGAGTCGGTCACCAGCAGCACTTCGCACGGGCGCTTCAATGCTTCGAGGCCACGGATGGCGCCAAGCAGCTCCATGCGGTTGTTGGTGGTATTGGCTTCGCCACCCCACAGTTCCTTTTCGACGCCCTTGCATACCAGTAACGCGCCCCAGCCGCCCGGTCCGGGGTTGCCCTTACAGGCGCCGTCAGTGAAAAGTTCTACGCTATCGACGCTTTCGCTCATGCCAATCTATCCAGAAAAAAATGCGTGGCCCCACCCATCGCGGATCGATGATGGCCGCGGCCGGAGCGAGTCCGGCCACTTAGAAAAAGAAGGTTTACGGTTCGATACGGCGACGATTGACCTTGGCCATCGGCAGCGGAATCAGCTTGCCCATCGGTTCGCGACGTTGCTGACGCACTGGCCGCAGACCGACCACAATCTTGCGCGCCACCAATAAGTAGAAGCCGCCGCCCGACAGCTGCCAGTCACCGGCCTTGCGTTCCCAACCCGCCAGACGGGCCTGCCACTTGGGCGACGCGAGCGGCGGACGATAGCACCCGAAGCGGCGTTTCTCCAGCGCAAAGCCGAGCAGATTGAGCCAGTCGGCAACCCGTGAGGGCGAGATGCAGCGAGCCTGGCGCAAGGCGTCATGGGCGAATACGTGACGCAAACCCCAAGAGCTCCAGGGATTGATGCCGATGATCAGCAGGTGCCCGCCGGGGCGCACGCTGCTCGCCGCCTCACGCAACAGGCCGTGGGGCGACAGGCAGAAATCCAGACCATGCTGCATCACCACCACGTCGGCGGCATGCTCGCTCAGCGGCCAGGCTTGTTCTTCGCAGACGATTTCGACACCGGGCAATGGCGCCCCAAGGCGGACGTTGCGCTGCACCTGTGGTGCCGAAGGCGGATTTTCGGCGGACGGGCCGTAATGCACCAGGTAGCCCCCAAAAAAGCGACCCAACTCGTCTTCGAGCATGCGCCGCTCTTCATCCAGCAGAAATTGCCCGATCGGGCCCGACAGCCATTCACGGGCGGCGCTGATCAACGCCAGCCAGTCCGGATCAGCCTGAGCGAACGCTTTATCGGTCATGTCATTCTCCAACGCGCCAGGAACTACTAAGATGCGCCAATGTTTTCCGCTTGGCGAATTCCGACGATGATACAGATCAGTGCCCTGCCCGCCTTCACCGACAACTACATCTGGTTGTTACAGGATCACCGTACCCAGCGCTGCGCCGTGGTCGACCCGGGCGATGCCGCGCCGGTTCAAGCGTGGCTTGCTGCCCATCCGGGCTGGGTGTTGAGCGACATTCTGATCACCCACCATCACCACGACCACGTCGGCGGCGTCGAGCGCTTGAAGCAAGCCAGCGGCGCAACCGTTTACGGCCCCGCCAGCGAAAACATTCCAGCGCGTGACGTGGCGCTCAATGACAACGACACAGTCAACGTGCTCGGCTGGGACTTCGATGTCTACGCGGTGCCCGGTCACACACTGGGACACATTGCCTATTACCACCACGGTTTGCTGTTCTGCGGCGACACCCTGTTCGCCGCTGGTTGCGGCCGGTTGTTCGAGGGCACGCCGGAGCAGATGCACCACTCGCTGAGCCGCCTCGCCGCTTTACCGGAAGATACGCTGGTCTATTGCACCCATGAATACACCCTGAGCAATCTCAAGTTTGCCGCAGCGGTTGAACCGAGCAACCCGGACATCGCCGCTCGTCTGGAAAAAGTCATTCAGCAACGGCAGAACAACGTCATGACCCTGCCTTCGACCCTGTCCCTTGAAAAGCTCACGAATCCTTTTTTGCGCACTAGCGAAAGATTGGTTACACAAAAAGTGGACGAACGGGAAGGTGCTCAAAACCGGGCCCCGAGCGAGGTTTTTGCGGCACTGCGAGCTTGGAAAGATAAGTTCTAAGCACCTCACCGCTTGGTACAAAAATTCTGAAAGGTTGACCTCAGGGGGTGCGCTTTCTAGAATCGCCCGACATTTTTGCCCGGAACTTACTTCCAGCCAATGTCGTCATCAATACGTAAGTCCGTCAATTCAGACGCATTGACCCGCTTGGCGCAAGCCATCGCGGTGGCTGTGTCCGCCACGCTGGCGGGCTGCTCCAGCCATGCTCCGCAGACTGAAGCGACCCATACGCCGAACATCGCTGCGCGAGCCAAACAGAAGCCGATCTGGCTGACCGAAAAGGCCAGCCCGCAGGCGCCTCAGGATGTCTGGGAGCGCATGCGCGAAGGCTTCCAGCTGCAGGATGGCCTGGGCGTGAACCCCCGCATCGAGCAGCAGCGCCTGTGGTTCGCCAGCAATCCCTCCTTCCTCGAAAATGCCGGCGAACGCGGCAGTCTCTACATTCACTACATCGTCGAACGCCTCGAAGAACGCAACATGCCGCTGGAACTGGCCTTGCTGCCAGTGATCGAGAGCGCCTACAACCCAATGGCCTACTCTCGGTCCAATGCGGTGGGCCTCTGGCAATTCATCCCCTCCACCGGGCGTTACTTCAACCTGCGTCAAACCCGCTTCTACGATGGCCGTCGAGACATCACCGCCTCGACCACGGCGGCGCTGGATTATCTGACCCGCCTGCACGACATGTTCAACGGTGACTGGTTGTTGGCCCTCGCGGCCTACAACGCCGGTGAAGGCACGGTCAGCCGCGCCATCGAGCGCAACGAGAAACTCGGCCTGCCAACGGATTACTGGAACCTGCCACTGCCGGCGGAAACCCAGGCGTACGTGCCGAAACTGCTCGCACTGTCGCAAGTGGTGCTGGCGCCGGAAGCCTACGGTGTGAACCTCAATCCGATCGCCAACGAACCCTATTTCCAGGTCGTCGAAATCAACCACCGCATGGACCTGTCCAAGGTCGCTGCCGTTGCCAACATCGACGAAGACGAACTGTTCCAGCTCAACCCGGCCTTCAAGCAGCGCACCACCATCGACGGCCCTCAGCATCTGCTGGTGCCGACGTCCAAGGCGCAACTGCTGACCGCCAGCCTGCAGACCATGCGACCTGAAGAGCTGATGAGTCCTCGCTCGTTGAAGCCGGTATTCGACGGTGCCGACCCTGGCGAAGTGGCCCAACTCAAGCGCGCCTATCGCGTGAAGCGTGGAGACAACCTCGGCTCCATCGCCAAGGCCAACAAGGTCCAAGTGAAGGACCTGCAACGCTGGAACAAACTGACCGGCCATAACCTCAAGATCGGCCAGACCCTGGTCATGCGGGACACCACCAAGCGCAGCCCTTCGCGCAGCAGCGGCCGGGTCAATACCGTTGTCGCCGCCAACAGCAAGACCAAAGGCAAAAACGCCAGCAAGCAGCAGACTCAGTACAAGGTCAAGCAAGGCGACTCGCTGTACATGGTGGCCAAGCGTTTCAACGTTGAGATGCAGCACCTCAAGCGCTGGAATCCGGGCACTGGCAAGGCGTTGAAGCCTGGGCAGATGCTCACGGTTTATCAGCCGCATTGATTTGAAATCAAAAGATCGCAGCCTTCGTCAGCGCCTGCATTGACCCCGACAGGCGCTGACGAAGGCTGCGATCTTTTTTTTGCATTAACACAGCATTAAGCCGCTATCTTTTTCCTGTCCATACAAGCTGTTACTGTACGGCCCACAAAGCCCCAGCCGCCTGGATCGGATCTGACTTGAAGCGTCCCCTCCTCCTGCTCCTGATCAGCCTGGCCTTGAGCTCACCCGCAAGCGCGACGATTACCGAAAGTCACGGTTATGCGCAATTCGGCACGCTCAAGTACCCGGCCAGATTTACCCACTTCGACTGGGTCAACCCGCAAGCGCCCAAGGGCGGTACGTTGCGGGTGATGGCGTTCGGCACCTTCGATACGGTCAATCCGTACACCTTCAAAGGCACCAGCCCGGTCACTACCGCGAATTTTCTCCAATACGGCATCAACGAGCTGAATGAGCCGTTGATGGTCGGTACCGGCCAATACTCGCCCTCCGGTGATGAGCCGGCGTCCAGCTATGGACTGATCGCACAATCGGTGGAGTACAGCGAAGATCGCAGCTGGGTGGTATTCAATCTGCGCCCGCAAGCGCGTTTCCACGACGGTACGCCAATCACCGCCTACGACGTGGCTTTCTCCTATCGTTTGTTGCTCAAAGAAGGCCACCCGTTGTATCGCACGGCCCTTCAGGAAGTGTTGCGGGTCGACATCCTCAACTCGCAGCGCATTCGTTTCGTGCTCAAACGCTCCGGCAACCCGCTATTGATTTTGCGCCTCGGTGAATTACCGGTGCTGCCGCAACATTACTGGAAAGACCGCGACTTCAAGGCCACCACCTTCGAGCCACCACTGGGCAGCGGCCCCTATCGCATCACCTCGGTGACGCCGGGTCGGCAGTTGATTTTCGAGCGGTTCAAGGATTACTGGGGCAAGGATCTGGCGGTCAATCGCGGCAAATACAACTTCGATCGCATGGAAGTCGAGTTCTATCGCGACAGCGACGTTGCGTTCGCGGCGTTCAAGGCCGGTGAATTCGACATCTACATCGAGCATCAGGCGAAGAACTGGGCCAACGGCTACAACTTCCCAGCAGTACGCCGCGGCGACGTGATCAAAGCACAGATCCCGCATCAGATCCCGACCCAGAGTCAGGGCCTGTTCATGAACACCCGGCGCGCAACGTTCGCCGACGTCAAAACCCGCGAAGCCCTGGGCCTGATGTTCGACTTCGAGTGGACCAACCGTGCCTTGTTCAGCGACGCTTATAAGCGCACGGCCAGTTACTACCCCAACAGCGAATTCACCGCCAGCGGCCTGCCGATCGGGCATGAATGGCTGATGCTCAAGCCCTACAGGGATCAACTGCCGGCCAAACTGTTCACCGAGCCGTTCACGCTGCCGCAGACCGACGGGCGTGGCATCCCTCGGGAAACCATGCGCAAAGCCTTGGCACTGCTCGCCGAGGCCGGCTGGAAGCTCAACGGCCAGCGCCTGCAGAACGCCGCCGGGCAGCCTCTGAGCTTCGAGCTGTTGCTGGTTAACCCGAATCTGGAACGCATCCTCCAGCCGTACATCGAAAACCTCAACAGCATCGGCATCGACGCCCGCCTGCGCACCGTCGATCGCGCCCAATACAAACAACGTCTGGATCAGTTCGACTTCGACATGATCCTGATGACGCTCAACCAGACCCTCAGCCCGGGCCTTGAGCAATGGCAGTATTTCCACTCGAGTCAGGCCGGGGTCAAGGGCAGCAAGAATTACGCGGGCATCGCTAACCCGGTGATCGATCACCTGCTTGAACAATTACTCGCCGCGCGCACTCGCGATGAACAAATCGCCGCCGGCAAGGCACTCGACCGTGTGCTGCTGTGGCAGCACTACAGCATTCCCAACTGGTACCTCAATTATCACCGTTTGGCCTACCGTAGCCGGTTGGCCTTCGTCACCACGCCGCCCTACACCCTGGGCCTGAGCGCGTGGTGGCTGAAGTCTTCGGAGAAAGATCAATGAAACCTATCCGCGCCCTGATCGTGCAGGCCAGCGGCTTGTTGTTTGCCGGGCTGGCCTGCGCCGCCCCGCAACACGCACTGACCCTGTACAACGAGCCGCCAAAATACCCGGCCAATTTCAAGCATTTCGACTACGTGAACCCCGACGCGCCCAAGGGCGGGGTCTTCCGTCAGGCCGGCTTCGGCAGCTTCGATAGCCTCAACCCGTTCATCAGCAAAGGTGTGCCAGCCGATGACATCGGTCAGATCTACGACACCCTGACCAAGCACAGCCTCGACGAGCCCTTCACCGAGTACGGGCTGATCGCCGGCAAAATCGAAAAGGCTCCGGACAACAGTTGGGTGCGTTTCTACCTGCGCCCCGAAGCACACTTCAGTGATGGCCACCCGGTGCGCGCCGACGACGTGGTGTTCAGTTTCCAGACCTTGACCAAGGAAGGTTCACCGCTGTTTCGCGGTTACTACAAGGACGTTGCCGAAGTCATTGCCGAAGACCCGCTCAAAGTCCTGTTCAAGTTCAAGGACACCAACAACCGTGAGTTGCCGTTGATCCTTGGTCAGTTGCCAGTGCTGCCGAAACACTGGTGGGCCGGTCGCGACTTCACCAAGGGCAATCTGGAAATCCCGCTGGGCAGCGGCCCCTACAAAGTGGCCGAAGTGAACGCTGGCCGTTCCGTGCGTTACGAACGGGACAAGAATTACTGGGGCAAGGATCTGCCAGTCAATCGCGGGTTCTACAACTTCGACACGATGACCACCGACTACTACCGCGACAATACCGTCGCACTGCAAGCGTTGAAGGCTGGCCAGTTCGATTACTGGCTGGAAATGACCGCGAAGAATTGGGCCAACGCCTACAACGTCCCCGCCGTCATCGAAGGCCGGTTGATCAAAGAGCAGATCCCCAACGGCAACCCGACCGGCATGCAAGGCTTCGTCTACAACCTGCGTCGTCCGGTATTCCAGGATATACGGGTGCGTCGGGCATTGAGCCTTTTGCTCGATTTCGAATGGACCAACAAGCAATTGTTCAACAGCGCCTACGTGCGCACACGCAGTTATTTCGAGAACTCGGAAATGGCCGCCACCGGCCTGCCCGACGCCGAAGAACGGGCGATTCTTGATCCATTCCGTAGCAAGCTGCCTGCCCAGGTGTTCAGCGAAGCCTTCGAAAACCCCAAGACTGACGCCAGCGGCATGATTCGCGCTCAGCAACGCGAGGCCTATCAACTGCTGCAAGAAGCGGGCTGGAAGGTTGTGGACGACAAAATGGTCGATGCCACCGGAAAACCGGTGGTGATCGAGTTTCTGCTGGCCCAGACCGAATTCGAACGGGTGCTGCTGCCGTTCAAGCGTAATCTCGCCGACCTGGGCATTGATCTGGTGATCCGTCGCGTCGACGTTTCGCAGTACATCACCCGTGTGCGGTCGCGCGACTTCGACATGATCGTCGGCAGCTTCCCACAGTCCAATTCGCCAGGTAACGAACAGCGCGAATTCTGGATGAGCGCCGCCGCCGACCGGCCCAGCAGCCGCAATACCATGGGTTTGAAGGATCCGATCGTCGATCAACTGGTCGAGAGCCTGATCAATGCCGATTCGCGCAAAAGCCTGGTCGCTCATGCCCGTGCGCTGGATCGCGTGTTGCAATGGGGCTACTACGTGATCCCCAACTGGCACATCAAGACCTGGCGCGTGGCGTACTGGAACCACATCGGTCACCCGAAAGTTTCCCCCAAGTACGACATCGGCATTAATACCTGGTGGGTCAAGCCTGAAACGAAGCCAGCCGTAGAAATCGAAACCCAACTGCAAGCCGACCCTGCGGGCACGGAGTAATCAGATGCTGGCGTATATTTTTCGGCGACTGCTGCTGATCATTCCAACCCTGTTCGGCATTTTGCTGATCAACTTCGTGATCATCCAGGCCGCGCCCGGAGGGCCGGTGGAACAAATGATCGCCAAGCTCGAAGGCTTCGAAGGCGCCACCAGCCGCATTGCCGGCGGTGGCGCCGAAGTGTCGGTGGCCGGGTCCTCCTATCGCGGCGCGCAAGGCCTGGACCCGGCGCTGATCAAGGAAATCGAGCACATGTACGGGTTCGACAAATCGGCCCCGGAACGCCTGTGGATCATGGTCAAGAACTACGCGTCGCTGGACTTCGGCGACAGCTTTTTCCGCGATGCCAAGGTCATCGACCTGATCAAGGAAAAGATGCCGGTGTCGATCTCCCTGGGGCTGTGGAGCACGTTGATCATGTACCTGGTGTCGATCCCGCTGGGGATCGCCAAAGCCACGCGACACGGCAGCCATTTCGACGTCTGGACCAGTTCGGCAATCATCGTCGGCTACGCGATCCCGGCGTTCCTCTTTGCGATTCTGTTGATCGTGGTGTTTGCTGGCGGCAGTTATCTGGACTGGTTTCCACTCAGGGGGCTGACCTCGAACAACTTTGACGAACTGACGCTGGGCGGCAAAATCCTTGATTATTTCTGGCATTTGGCATTGCCGGTGACCGCGCTGGTCATCGGTAACTTCGCGACCATGACCCTGCTGACCAAAAACAGCTTCCTGGACGAGATCAACAAGCAATACGTGGTCACCGCCAAGGCCAAGGGGCTGACCCGCCATCGTGTGCTTTACGGCCATGTGTTCCGTAACGCCATGCTGCTGGTGATTGCCGGTTTCCCGTCGGCGTTCATCGGCATCTTCTTTACCGGCTCGTTGCTGGTGGAAGTGATTTTTTCCCTCGACGGCCTGGGCCTGATGAGTTTTGAAGCAGCGATCAACCGCGATTACCCGGTGGTGTTCGGCACCCTGTTCATCTTCACCCTGCTGGGGCTGGTGGTGAAACTGATCGGCGACCTCACCTACACCCTGGTCGATCCGCGCATCGACTTCGAAAGCCGGGAGCATTGAGATGAACCTGTCCCCTCTCAACCGCCGCCGCTTCGAATTGTTCAAGGCCAACAAACGTGGCTGGTGGTCGCTGTGGCTGTTTCTGATCCTGTTCGGGCTCAGCCTGGGCGCCGAGCTGATCGCCAACGACAAACCGCTGGTGGTGCATTACGACAACAATTGGTATTTCCCGGCAATCAAGCGCTACCCGGAAACCACCTTCGGCGGCGAATTTCCGCTGGAAGCCAACTACAAAAGCCCATACATCCGCAAACTGCTCGAAGCCAAAGAGGCGTGGGTGCTGTGGGCGCCGATTCCGTACAGTTATCAAAGCATCAACTACGACCTGAAAGTCCCGGCACCGGCCCCGCCGTCGGCAGATAACCTGCTGGGCACTGACGATCAGGGTCGCGATGTGCTGGCGCGGGTGATTTACGGCTTCCGTATCTCGGTGCTGTTTGCCCTGACGCTCACCGTATTCAGCTCGATCATCGGCGTACTTGCCGGTGCCCTGCAGGGCTTCTATGGCGGCTGGGTCGATCTGGCCGGCCAGCGTTTCCTGGAGATATGGTCGGGTTTGCCGGTGCTGTATTTGCTGATCATTCTCGCCAGCTTCGTCCAGCCCAATTTCTGGTGGCTGCTGGGGATCATGCTGCTGTTTTCGTGGATGAGCCTGGTCGACGTGGTACGCGCCGAGTTCCTCCGTGGCCGCAACCTCGAATACGTGCGCGCAGCCAGGGCACTGGGCATGCAGAACGGCGCGATCATGTTCCGCCACATCCTGCCCAACGCCATGGTCTCGACCATGACTTTCATGCCGTTCATCCTCACCGGCGCCATCGGCACCCTTACCGCGCTGGACTTCCTCGGTTTCGGCTTACCGGCCGGCAGTCCGTCGCTGGGTGAACTGGTCGCCCAAGGCAAATCCAACCTGCAAGCGCCATGGCTGGGCATCAGTGCCTTTGCCGTGTTGGCGCTGATGTTGAGTTTGCTGGTGTTTATCGGCGAGTCCGCTCGCGATGCCTTCGACCCGAGGAAGTGAAATGAGTCAGGACAATCTGATCGAAGTGCGCGACCTCGCCGTCGAATTCGGTTTCGGTGAGCGCGTGCACCGGGTCGTCGAAGGTGTGAGTTTCGACATCAAGCGCGGCGAAACCCTGGCCTTGGTCGGCGAATCCGGCTCGGGTAAATCGGTGACCGCGCACTCGATCCTGCGCTTGCTGCCCTACCCGATGGCCCGGCATCCGGCCGGCAGCATCAACTATAGCGGGCAAAACCTGCTGGAACTGAACGAGAAAACCATCCGCCATATCCGCGGCAACCGCATCGCGATGATCTTTCAGGAGCCGATGACCTCGCTCAACCCGCTGCATTCGATCGAGAAGCAGATCAACGAGGTGCTGGGCATCCACAAGGGCCTGATCGGCAAAGTTGCGACCCAGCGCACGCTGGAATTGCTGGAGATGGTTGGCATCCCCGAGCCCCACAAGCGCCTCAAGGCCCTGCCCCACGAATTATCCGGTGGCCAGCGCCAGCGGGTGATGATCGCCATGGCCCTGGCCAATGAGCCGGAACTGCTGATCGCTGACGAACCGACCACCGCCCTGGACGTGACCGTTCAGCTGAAAATCCTCGATTTGCTCAAGGAACTTCAGGCGCGATTGGGCATGTCGCTGCTACTGATCAGTCACGATTTGAACCTTGTGCGAAGAATTGCGCATCGCGTATGTGTCATGCAGCGCGGTTGCATCGTCGAACAGGCATCGTGCGAAGAGCTGTTCCGTTCGCCGCAGCACCCGTACACTCGGGAATTGCTCGGCGCGGAGCCCAGCGGAGGCCCGGCGACCAATGAAATCGGCGCGCCGCTGCTTGAGGTCGAGGACCTGAAAGTCTGGTTCCCGATCAAGAAAGGCCTGCTCAAGCGCACGGTGGATTACGTCAAGGCAGTGGATGGCATCCGTTTCAGCCTGCCTCAGGGTCAGACGCTGGGGATTGTTGGCGAAAGCGGATCAGGTAAATCCACGCTGGGTCTGGCGATTTTGCGGCTGATCGGCAGCAAAGGCGCGATCCGCTTTGAAGGCAAGCAGCTAGACTGCCTGACGCAGAACGAGATTCGTCCGTTGCGTCGCGAGATGCAGGTGGTGTTTCAGGACCCGTTTGGCAGCCTCAGCCCGCGAATGTGCGTGAGCGACATCGTTGGCGAAGGCCTGCGGATTCACAAGATGGGCACCGCCGCCGAGCAGGAAGTGGCGATTATTGCGGCATTGAAGGAGGTAGGTCTGGATCCGGAAACCCGGCACCGCTACCCCCACGAGTTTTCCGGTGGGCAACGGCAACGTATTGCCATTGCCCGGGCTTTGGTGCTCAAACCGGCGCTGATCCTTTTGGACGAGCCGACTTCAGCGCTCGACCGGACGGTGCAGCGGCAAGTGGTGGAGCTCTTGCGCTCACTGCAAGCCAAGTACAACCTGACGTATTTGTTCATCAGCCATGACCTGGCTGTCGTCAAAGCGCTGAGCCACCAGTTGATGGTGGTCAAGCATGGCCAAGTGGTCGAACAGGGGGACGCGCAAAGTATCTTTGCCGCCCCTCAACATCCGTATACACAGCAGTTGCTGGAAGCCGCTTTTTTGGCACCAGCCACTGCGCAATAACCTGAAAGAGGAGCAACACATGGGTTTTCTCGCCGGTAAGCGCGTACTGATCGTCGGTGTCGCCAGCAAGCTGTCCATCGCATCCGGCATCGCTGCCGCCATGCATCGCGAGGGCGCTGAGCTTGCCTTCACTTATCAGAACGACAAACTCAAAGGTCGTGTTGAAGAATTCGCCCAAGGCTGGGGTTCGAGCCCTGAGCTGTGCTTCCCGTGCGATGTGGCCAGCGATGAAGAAATCGCCAAGGTCTTTGAAGAACTGAGCAAGAAGTGGGACGGCCTGGACTGCATCGTTCACTCCGTTGGTTTCGCCCCGGGCGACCAACTGGACGGCGACTTCACCGAAGCCACCACCCGTGACGGTTTCCGCATCGCTCACGACATCAGCGCCTACAGCTTCGTGGCCCTGGCCAAAGCTGGCCGCGAAATGATGAAAGGCCGCAACGGCAGCCTGCTGACCCTGTCGTACCTGGGCGCCGAGCGCACCATGCCGAACTACAACGTGATGGGCATGGCCAAGGCTTCGCTGGAAGCTGGCGTGCGTTATCTGGCCGGTTCCCTGGGCCCGGACGGCACCCGCGTCAACTGCGTATCGGCTGGCCCGATCCGCACCCTGGCCGCTTCCGGCATCAAGAACTTCCGCAAGATGCTGGCCGCCAACGAAGCGCAAACGCCACTGCGCCGCAACGTCACCATCGACGAAGTTGGCAACGCCGGCGCCTTCCTGTGCTCCGACCTGGCGTCGGGCATCAGCGGTGAAATCATGTACGTGGACGGCGGCTTCAACACCACCGCCATGGGCAACATCGAAGAGTGATCTTCGGTTAGCCGATAAAAAACGCCAATTCAGACGGCGTGAACACCTGGCAATCGGCTAAGTGCTCAAAAAAATGCTCCGTATCGAAAGATACGGAGCATTTTTCGTTATGGCCTGAGCCCGGTCAGCACTTTCCCGATGAGACTGTTCAAAGGTTGCGGGCAAGTCTGTCCGGGCCTATGTTGCAAACGAGGCTTTTCCTCGCGAACGGAACGCGATCCATCACCAACAAGAGGTGAAGAATGTCAAAGGAATCCCGCCCCGCCGTCCTTGGGCTGATAGGAAATACACCGCTGGTACAAGTCACCCGCTTCGATACCGGGCCGTGCACGCTGTTTCTCAAACTTGAATCACAAAATCCCGGCGGCTCAATCAAGGACCGCATCGGCCTGGCAATGATCGACGCCGCCGAACGTGATGGTCGCCTGCAACCCGGCGGCACGATTGTCGAAGCCACGGCCGGCAATACCGGGCTGGGCCTTGCACTGGTCGGCCGCGCCAAGGGTTATCGCGTTGTGCTGGTGGTGCCGGACAAAATGTCCACCGAGAAAGTCCTGCACTTGAAGGCCATGGGTGCCGAGGTGCACATCACCCGCTCTGATGTCGGCAAGGGCCATCCCGAGTATTACCAGGACGTCGCGGCGCGGTTGGCGAAAGACATTCCCGGCGCGTTTTTCGCCGATCAGTTCAACAACCCGGCCAACCCGCTGGCCCATGAGTGCAGCACCGCGCCGGAGATCTGGGCGCAGACCGAGCATGATCTGGATGCGATTGTGGTTGGCGTCGGTTCGGCCGGCACGCTGACCGGACTGACCCGCTTCTTCAAACGCGTGCAACCGGATCTGGAGATGGTTCTGGCCGATCCGGTCGGCTCGGTGATGGCTCAATACAGCCGCGACGGCACGCTGCCCAAGCCCGGTTCTTGGGCGGTCGAAGGCATCGGCGAAGACTTCATTCCGTCGATCACCGACCTCTCCAGCGTACGCCACGCCTACTCGATCAGCGATGAAGAAAGCTTCGATCACGCTCGTCAATTGTTGCGCGCCGAGGGCATTCTCGGCGGCTCGTCGACGGGCACCCTGCTCGCGGCGGCATTGCGTTATTGCCGCGAACAGACCGAACCGAAACGCGTGGTGAGTTTTGTCTGCGACACCGGCACGCGCTATTTGTCCAAGGTCTACAACGATCAGTGGATGACCGATCAGGGCCTGTTGCAGCGCAAGGGCTACGGCGACTTGCGCGATCTGATCGCACGGCGTTTCGAGGACGGCCGGGTGATCAGCGTCGGCCCCGGCGACACGTTGCTGACCGCGTTCCAGCGCATGCGCCTGGCGGATGTTTCGCAACTGCCGGTACTGGTTGAAGGCAAGGAGCTGGTCGGCGTGATCGACGAATCGGACATCCTGCTGGCCGTTCACGAAGATGCAGCCCGCTTCAGCCAATCGGTCTCCAGCGTGATGACCGACAAACTGCAAACCCTCGCCCCCAGTGCGCCACTCGCAGCGCTGGAATCAGTGCTCAGCCGTGGCCTCGTCGCCATCATCGCCGATGCCTCAGGCTTCCATGGCCTGATCACCCGCACCGACATGCTCAACCAATTACGGAGATCCCTCGCATGAGTCAGCACGACAAGAACACCCAAAGCTTCGCGACCCGGGTGATCCATGCCGGGCAGGAACCGGACCCGACCACCGGCGCGCTGATGCCGCCGATCTATGCCAACTCCACCTACCTGCAAGACAGCCCTGGCGTGCACAAGGGTTTTGACTACGGGCGCTCGCACAACCCGACGCGTTTTGCGCTGGAACGCTGCGTGGCGGATCTGGAGGGTGGCACCCGCGCATTTGCGTTCGCCTCTGGGCTGGCGACGATCTCCACAGTGCTGGAGTTGCTCGACGCGGGCTCACACGTCATCTCCGGCAACGACCTGTACGGCGGCACCTTCCGGCTGTTCGACAAGGTGCGTCAACGCAGCGCCGGGCATCGTTTCAGCTACGTCGACCTGACCGACCTGTCAGCGTTCGAAGCGGCGCTGCAGGAGGACACGCGCATGGTCATGGTCGAGACACCGACCAACCCATTGCTGAGCCTGTCGGATCTGGCCGCCATTGCCCGCCTCTGCCGGGCCCGCGGGATCATCACGGTTGCCGACAACACCTTCGCCAGCCCGTATATCCAACGGCCGCTGGAGCTGGGTTTCGACATCGTGCTGCACTCGACCACCAAGTACCTGAACGGTCATTCCGATGTAATCGGCGGCATCGCGGTAGTCGGGAAGAACGCCGAACTGGCCGAGCGTTTGGGCTTTTTGCAGAACGCGGTCGGCGCGATCGCTGGGCCGTTCGATGCGTTTCTCACGTTGCGCGGGGTGAAAACCCTGGCGCTGCGCATGGAGCGTCATTGCAGCAATGCGCTGGATCTGGCGCAGTGGCTGGAGCATCAGCCGCAGGTCAAGCGCGTTTATTACCCGGGCCTGCCATCCCACCCGCAGCACGAACTGGCCAAGCGACAGATGCGCGGCTTCGGCGGGATGATCGCCGTGGACTTGAACAGCGACCTGGCCGGTGCGCGGCGTTTTCTGGAAACCGTGAAGATCTTCGCCCTGGCCGAAAGCCTCGGCGGCGTCGAAAGCCTCATCGAGCATCCGGCGATCATGACCCACGCCACCATTCCGCCTGAGACTCGGGCGAAGCTGGGAATCGGCGATGGTCTGGTGCGATTGTCGGTGGGCGTCGAAGACATCGAGGACTTGCGCGCAGATCTGGCGCACGCGCTGACGAACATCTGATAAGGCAAGCACGACAAAGCCCGCACGATGCGGGCTTTGGTGTTCGAGTAGGCGGCCAGTGCTGGTCTCTGGCTTACAAGGTTTATCAGGCTTCTCACAGTACCGGACCCAATTGAAAAGGTACGGTCTCGGCTGCTTCACACGGCGTAAGGGCTGGATCTCAGCGCGGAGATCTTTCTAACCGTGTACCCTTCGGAACGCGCCCCACGTCCCCTTGCTATCCGCTTGCGCATCAGTCTGCGTCTTCGCCTACACCTTTGAGCCTAGCAAAGCGGCGCGAGCACGGATGAGTGTTTTTAGACTGATTTCAGCTTTGCGACTGGGCAGTTATTCCGCCTCGGTCAACAGTCCTCAATATGCGCCCTTCGACCCCACGGGCGATTCCGACGAGCCCTCTGTTCAGCGTCGCACCCGCACATTTGAGCCCGGCACAGCGTCGTTTCCACGGCCCTCAGTTCCAGCTAAGTCTTGTTCCGTATCGTCTCCTCCAGCGCACATTCGACGCTGCTCAGGAGAGGTTATTCACTCATGAATCCCGCTAAGGCCGGCTGGCTGAACAAAGTACCCGAGGTGATGCTGTCATTTTGGGTGATCAAGATACTTTCCACGACTGTGGGTGAAACCGGCGCCGACTTTCTCGCCGTCGATGTTGGCTTCGGCGCGGGATGGACCAGTGTTGGCATGGCAATCCTGCTCGGCATCGCGTTGTTCTGGCAATTACGCACCAAAGCCTACACCCCTTGGATTTACTGGCTGACCGTGGTGCTTGTGAGCATCGTCGGCACGCAAATCACCGACATCATGACCGATATGCTGGATATCAGCCTGTACACCAGCACCGCGGTTTTTTCCGTGCTGTTAGCCGTGAATTTTTGGGTTTGGTATCGGGTAGAGCGCAGCCTGTCGATCCGCGAAATCGTCACGCCACGGCGCGAATGGTTTTACTGGACGACCGTGCTGTGCACCTTTGCCCTGGGTACGGCGGCGGGCGACCTGGCCACTGAAGCGCTGGGCCTGGGCTTCACCCTCGGCGCCGCGATTTTCGGCACCCTGATTGCCGCGATCCTCATTGCCTGGCGTCTGGGCGCCAACGTTGTGTTGACCTTCTGGATTGCCTACATCCTGACTCGCCCGTTCGGTGCCTCTCTGGGCGACTTGCTCACCCAGGCCAAAACCTATGGCGGCCTCGGCATGGGCGCCGCCTGGACCAGTGCCATTTTCCTCTGCGTCATTGTGCTGCTGGTGGCGGTCGCGCAAATCAGCGCCGGCAGCCGTAAAGCAATCACTCAGTAATGTTTTAAAAGCCAATCAAGGAATCGTCATGGGTACTGTTCAAAACATGCTTCGCCACGTTGCCATCGTTTCATCGATTTGCCTGCTGAGCATCGCCGCAGGTTGCTCAAAGCCGGCCGATAAACTCAATGCGGGAACCCATTCGACGTCCGGCAGTGTTCAAACCCAATCAGGCTCGAAACTGGGTGATCTGTCCGAGTTCCGTACCATCGCGGCCAATGTCGCCGCACTCGTCGATAAAAATGACCTGCCGGGCGCCAAGACCCGCATCAAAGATCTGGAGACCTCCTGGGACTCCGCCGAAGCGGGCATCAAACCCCGCGCCGCCGCTGACTGGCACGTACTGGACAAAGCCATCGACCGGGCACTGGATGCCTTGCGCGCCGGCACGCCCAAGCAGAGTGACTGCAAGGCGGCAATGGATGATCTGCTCAAGGCCTTCGACTCGATGAAAGGCAAGCCATGACCTGCGGCCGCCCCGCGCGCTGATCCAGCGGCGGACAAACAACGGGGCAGATGCTTCAATACAAGCGCGGCGGTCATGACCGCCGCGCTTTTTTTTCGGAGCCGGACATGCGGATATTGTTGGTCGAAGATGACCCGATGATTGGTGATGCCATTCAGGGGGCCCTGAGCGATGCGAGCTATGCGGCCGATTGGGTAAAAAACGGTCTCACCGCGCTGACCGCGCTAGAGACTCAAACGTATGACCTGGTATTGCTCGATCTCGGATTACCCGGCAAGGACGGGCTCGATGTTCTCGACAGCATCCGCGCCCGGAACAATCCAGTGCCGCTGGTGATCATCACCGCCCGGGACAGTCTCGATGACCGCTTGCGTGGCCTGGATGGCGGCGCTGACGACTACCTGCTCAAACCGTTCGACATCGCCGAAATGCTCGCCCGCATGCGCGCGGTGCTGCGTCGCAAGGGCGGCAGCGCCCAGTCAGTGCTGGAAAACGGCGCGGTGACACTGGACCTGATCTCAAAACAAGCGTCGAGTGCCGACCATTCCGACGTGCAGCTATCGAACCGAGAGTTTGCCTTGCTGCAAGCCTTGTTGATTCGGCCCGGCGCGATTCTTTCACGCAGCGAACTCGAAGACCGGCTCTATGGCTGGGGCAATGAAGTGGAAAGCAATGCCGTGGAATTTTTGATTCACGCACTGCGGCGCAAGCTCGGTAACCACATCATCAAGAACGTCAGAGGTATGGGATGGATGGTTTCAAAAGGCGCTTGAGCGAATCGGTTCAGTTACGGCTGTCGATAACGTTATCGCTGGCCATTTTGATCGTGGCATTGGCGGCCGGTGTTTTCGCTTTCGTCTCGGCACTCGACGAAGCCCACGAAATGCAGGACGAGGGCTTGCGTCAGGTGGCCATCCTGTTTGATCGACAACAGATGACCTTGCACTATCCCTCTGCCGAGCAGAGCAATGACGATGAGGATTCGCGAATCACCGTGCAATACCTGGCCGATAGCAGCAAAGCCATCACCGGCGATGACGCGGCGATACCGCTGCCCTTCCCCACCACGCTGACCGATGGCTTATCGACGGCGAATATTGCCGGCGAAGACTTTCGTGTACTGGTGCGTACCACCGCACGCGGCGAGCGCATTGTCGTCGCCCAGGAAGCCGATGTGCGCAACAAGGAAGCCCGCGAGCGCGCCTGGCGCAGCCTTTTACCGTTTCTGATTCTGTTTCCGGTGCTGCTACTGGCCGTGGGGGATCTGGTGCGCAAAATGTTCCGCCCCGTCTCAAGCCTCTCGGCCGAGATCAACCGGCGCGATGAGCAAGCACTGCACCCGATTGACGAGCAGCACGTGCCCAGCGAAATCAGGCCCTTCGTGGTTGCCATCAATCAACTGCTCGCACGCGTTGCGCAATCAATGGACACCGAGCGCCGCTTCGTCGCGGACGCGGCCCATGAACTGCGTTCACCCATGACAGCCCTGTCCCTGCAAGCTCAGCGACTCGGCGCAACCGACATGTCACTGCTGGCTCGTGAGCGGTTGCAGCCGCTGTCTGAGGGCATCGAGCGCAGCCGAAAACTGATTGATCAGTTGCTGACCCTGGCCAGTGCGCAATCGGGCTCAACCAGACGGCCGACGGCGGTTTCTGTCCATGCTGTCTACCGACAGGTCTTGGAGGATCTGCTGCCACTGGCCGAGCGCAAGCACATCGATATCGGCGTTGAAGGCGTTGAAGACGTGAAGGTCGTCATCCATGAGATGGATCTGTTCACGCTGGTGAAAAACCTCGTGGATAACGCCATCCGCTACACGCCCCCAGGAGGACGCATAGATCTATCGATAGAACGCACTGATGTAACCGTCACCGTGCAGATCAGGGACACAGGGCCTGGCATTGTCGAAGCGGAACGGCCGAAGGTCTTCGAGCCGTTCTATCGAAGTGAGATGACCGAAGAGCCGGGCTCTGGCCTGGGCCTGTCTATCGTCAAGGCAATAGCAGCCCGCGCCGGCGCGCTGGTTCGACTGGATTATTCGGACGTCTCCCGGAAAAGCGGCCTATGCGTTTCGGTCGTGTTCACAACGCCTTCGCGCTGACGCTTGCTCACGGGTCCACCTGCGCCATCAATTCCGGCACCGACTCTGGCCGTTTCGCATAGCGCTGCGCCAACACCGCGCAGACCATCAGTTGAATCTGATGGAACAGCATCAGCGGCAGGATCAGCACGCCGATGGTGCTCCCGGCAAACAACACCTGCGCCATCGGCACGCCGGTGGCCAGGCTCTTTTTCGAGCCGCAGAACAAAATGGTGATGCGGTCTTCCTGGCTGAAGCCAAACGCCTTGCCCAGCAGCGTCGACGCCACCAGTACCAGCGCCAGCAAGATGCAGCACACCACCACCAGCCCCAGCAGATCGGCGATTGGGATCTGATGCCAGATACCTTCGTTGACGGCTTCACTGAACGCGCCATAAACCACCAGCAGAATCGAGCCTTGATCGACAAATTTCAGCCAGTTTTTGTTGCGCCCCACCCACGCACCAATCCAGCGCCGTGCGACCTGCCCGGCAATGAAGGGCAGCAGCAGTTGCACACTGATTTTCAGGATCGCATCGAGGGTCGAACCGCCGTCGCCCTGCACGTCAAGCAACAACGTCACCAGCAACGGCGTGAGGAAAATCCCGAACAGGCTGGACGCCGCCGCGCTGCAAATCGCCGCTGGAATATTGCCCCGCGCCAGCGAAGTGAAGGCAATGGCCGACTGCACCGTGGCCGGCAAGGCGCACAGGTAAAGCATGCCCATGTAGAGATGATCACCGATCAACGGCGACAGCAGCGGTTTCAGCGCCAGACCCAATAGCGGGAAAAGAACAAACGTCAGGCCGAACACCAGCAAATGCAGGCGCCAGTGACCGGCACCGGCAATGATCGACTCGCGGGAAAGTTTGGCGCCGTGGAGGAAAAACAGCAGCGCGATGGCAATGTTGGTCAGCCAGCCGAAACCGACCGCAACCTGTCCACTGGCGGGCAGAAAACTGGCCAGCAGCACAACGCCAATCAGCGTCAGGGTGAAGTTGTCGGGCAAAAATCGTGGGCGTGTCATGGTGTATTCATCCGGGGGTTGCCAGTGCGTGCCGACGACTCTAACGTGATGCTCAATTACCGACTAACGCCGAAGAGCCCACAGATGCCGCCTAAAGGACACGAAAAGAGCATCCGACGCAGCATTCCCGGGCTGCCCAGCCTACCGCGCCCGCTGTACGGGCGCACCGAATCGCTGCCCAATCGTGCGCTGACCCGGCGCCACAGCCACCCTTGGGTGCAACTGTCTTACGCCATTCAGGGCGTGCTCGAAGTACAGACCAGCGCCGGACGTTTCGTTGCGCCGCCGGAGCGCGCCGTGTGGATTCCGGCCGGCGTGCCGCACCGGGTATTCAGCTCACCGCACACCGAGATGCGCAGCCTGTACATCGATTGCAGTGTCGCCGGTTGGGCGGTTGGGCATTGCCATGTGCTGGGCGTCAGCGATTTGCTCAGGGAGCTGATCCGCGCGTTCAGCCGGGTGCCCGTGGAATACGACCAGAACGGCGCCCATGGACGCTTGGCGCAAGTGATCCTCGATCAATTGGCCGAGGCACCCCAGATTGATCTGATGCTGCCGCTGCCTCAGGACGCCCGTTTGCGGCAGATCTACCAGAGCCTGGAGCAGCATCCGGAACAGCAAACCACACTAAGCCACTGGAGCGTGAAATTCGGCGTCACCGAAAAGACCCTGACACGCCTGTTCCTGCGCGATACCGGCCTGACCTTTCGGGCCTGGCGCCAGCGCTTACGCCTGCTCGGCGCCCTGACGCCATTGGAGAAAGGTGAACGCGTTACCGACGTCGCGCTGGCCTGTGGCTACGATTCGACCTCGGCGTTTATCGCGGCGTTTCGCCAACAGTTCGGCGAAACGCCAGGGGAGTTTTTTCGTTAATCAGCGAACCGCCAGCGACTCCAGAAGATCGCCGCTGCGACCCGACACTTCGTTATTTACGAACTCTCCCCCAGAAATAAACGATTTTTCTTTGGCGCAAACTCGTCGCTAGCATGGCCTCGTCTGACCCTCATTCAAACAAAGCTCATACAACAAAGACAGGGAGCGCGACATGCCAGCCACGAACATCAATATCGGCGAACCCTGGATGTGGGGCGCCTTCATCGTCTTCGTACTTGCCATGCTGGCACTGGATTTGTTTGTGTTCGGGGGGCGCAAGGCGCATCGCGTCTCGGTGCGCGAAGCCTTGTCCTGGGTCATTGCCTGGTGCTTGTTGGCATTGAGTTTCGCGGGGTTGCTCTGGTGGTACCTGAACGGCACGTTCGGCGGCGAAATCGCCCGGCAGAAAACCCTCGAATTCCTCACCGGTTACCTGATCGAGCAGTCGCTGTCGATCGACAACATGTTCATCTTCGTGATGATCTTCAGCTACTTCGCCGTGCCGCCGGAGTTGCAGCGCCGGGTGCTGCTGTACGGCGTACTCGGGGCGATCGTGATGCGTGCGGTGATGATTTTTGCCGGCGTGTGGCTGGTGTCGCAGTTCGAGTGGCTGCTGTATGCCTTCGGCGTGTTTTTGATCATCACCGGGGTCAAGATGCTGGTGTTCGCCGAGCAACAACCGGATCTGGAAAAAAACCCTTTGCTGCGCTGGGTCCGCGGGCACATGCGGATCACCAAGGACTTTCATGGCGAGCGCTTTTTCGTGCTGCAAAACGGCGTGCGCTGGGCGACACCGATGTTTCTGGTGCTGGTCTTGATCGAAGCGAGCGACCTGATGTTTGCGGTCGACAGCATTCCGGCGATCTTCGCCGTCACCACCGACCCGTTCATCGTGTTCACCTCGAACATCTTCGCGATCATGGGCCTGCGGGCGCTGTACTTCCTGCTGGCGGACATGGCTGAGCGCTTTCATCTGCTCAAGTACGGGCTGGCGATTGTGCTGGTGTTCATTGGCGCCAAGATGACGTTGATGCCGTGGCTCCACATGCCGGTGGAGTGGTCGCTGGCGGTGGTGGGTGTGGTGATTCTGGGCTCAGTGTTGTTGAGCCTGATACTGACCAGAGAAAAAACGCCGGAAAAACAATCCCTATAAATCCCTGTGGGAGCAAGCTGCTCCCACAGGGTTGTGTGCTGTTATTTATCGGACTTGATACTGGTCCAGACGCGGGTGCGGACGCGCTCAAGCTTTTGCGGCAATGGCTGAACCACGTAGAGCGTTTTCAGCGCTTCGCTGGTCGGCGTCAGGTTCGGGTTGCCGGTGATGTCCTTGTTGATCAGCGCCATCGAATCCTTGTTCGCGTTCGGGTAACCAAGGAAGTCACTGATCGGTGCAATCACCTTCGGATCCAGCAAAGTGTTGAGGAATTCGTGGGCCTCGGCGACGTTCTTCGCGCTCTTGGGAATGGCGAAGGTGTCGAACCAGATCGGCGCGCCTTCCTTTGGCAAGCGCCAGTCAACCACTACGCCGTTTTTCGCCTCTTTGGCGCGATTGCCGAACTGGTAGAAGCTGCCGGAGTAACCGATGGCCACGCAGATGTCACCGTTGGCGATGTCGGTCATGTACTTGGCCGAGTTGAAGTAGGTCACGTAAGGGCGAACCTTGAGCATCAGCTCCTTGGCTTTTTCATAGTCGGCGGGGTTCTGGCTGTTCGGGTCGAGGCCCAGGTAATGCAGGGCCAGCGGCAGGATTTCCGTCGGCGAATCAAGCATCGCCACGCCGCAGGATTTGAGCTTTTCCATGTTCTGCGGTTTGAACACCAGATCCCAACTGTCCACCGGCGCGTTGTCGCCCAATGCAGCCTTGACCTTGGCCGGGTTGAAGCCGATCAGCACGGTGCCGACCATGTAAGGCACGCCGTACTGGTTGCCCGGATCGTTCTTGCCCAGCAGTTTCAACAGTTCCGGATCCTGGTGGCTCCAGTTCGGCAGTTTCGATTTATCCAGTTTCTGAAACACCCCAGCCTTGATCTGCGTTTCGAGGAACTGGTTCGACGGCACCACCAGGTCGTAACCGGAGTTGCCGGTCAGCAGTTTGGCTTCCAGGGATTCGTTAGTGTCGAAGGTGTCCCAGATCACTTTGATGCCGCTCTTCGCGGCGAAATCCTTGGGCACCGACGGCAGGATGTAGTCCGCCCAGTTATAGACGCGCAGCTCGCGCTGCTCGGCCTGAACGGTGCTGGCCAACAGCGTCAGCCCACACACGGTGGCGCCCAGAATGCGTTTCATCGTGACCATGGTTGTTTCCCCAAAATGCGGCGTGAGTCGATGGTTTTTATGTTCTGTACACGGCAGCGGCTTTAAAGGTAGCCAAGGGTAATAAAGGTTCAGCGTCTCGTTGTGGCATTGATTCTTGCTGACAGCGGCGCCTGAGCACAGTGGGGGATGGGCCAAAAGGGGATCGATATGGCCAATTTGAATGACCACCGGGATGCGGAAACAACAATGCCCGGCAGTTTTGCCGGGCATCGTCAGGTCGAGGATCAACTCAGTCGGTGTAACCCAACTTGACCGCCCTGCTCTGTTCGGTCTGGCTCTGGCCACGCGTCGCCAGGCAGTAATAAAGAGGAATCGTCACCACCAGACCAACCAGCCACGACAGATCCGCACCGTCGACCAGATTGGCGTAAGGCCCGACGTACAGTGAAGTATTGGCGAACGGCAACTGCACGACGATGCCGATGAAATAGGCAATGATCGCGTGCAGATTGAAGCGTCCGTAAATGCCACCGTCAGCACGGAAAATCGAGGTGATGTCGTAGCAACCGCGTTTGATCAGGTAAAAGTCGATCAGGTTGATCGACGCCCACGGCACCAGCACCAGCAACAGCGCCAGAATCAAACCGATGAACTCGGAAATGAAATCCGCCGACGCGCCGAGTGCGACCACGCAGCATCCCGCCAGGATCACGCTCGACAGCACCACGCGCACCTTGATGCTCGGTGTCCATTGGCTGGCGAAGGTCTGGATCGAGGTGATGATCGACAGCACCGCACCATACAGATTGAGGGCGTTGTGGCTGATGATGTTGAGCAGGAACAACACCATCAGAATCGGCCCCAGCCACCCGGTGGACTGCTTCACCGCGACCATCGCTTCAGTGCCTTCCGGCGTTGCCAGCACCGCCACCGCGCCGAAGCTGAACGACAGAATCGTGCCCAGGGTTGCGCCCAGATACGTCGCCCAAAACGGCTTGGCGATGCCGATGTCCGCCGGCAGATAACGTGAATAGTCGGACACGTAAGGCGAGAAACTGATCTGCCAGATAATCCCCAGCGACACCGTCGCCAGCCAGCCGGACAGATTGAAACTGCCGCGAGTCAAAAAGTCCGCCGGTAAGTCATGGGCAAAGATGTAAATGAAGCCCGCCAGCAAAGCGCTGCCCATCACCCAGGTGCCGATGCGGTTGAGCGTATGGATGAAGTTGTAGCCGATCACGCCAATCGCCGTGGCGGCCAGCGCACCGATCAAAATGCTTAACGGTGCCGGCACCGATGGTGCAATGCCGACAATGGATTTGCCCGCCAGCACGATGTTGGAAATGAAGAAGCCGATATAGATGATCGCTGCAAAGAACACGATCAACAGCGCACCGTAACGCCCGAACTGGCCACGGCTCTGGACCATTTGCGGAATGCCCATGCGCGGGCCTTGCGCCGACGCCAGCGCAATCACCACGCCACCGATCATGTGCCCCAGCGCAATCGCCAGCAGCCCCCAGAGCAGATCGAGATGGAACACCTGAACCACCATGGCGCCGGTGACGATGGGCAGTGGCGCAATGTTGGTGCTGAACCAAAGGGTGAAAAGGTCGCGGGCCTTCCCGTGGCGTTCCGCGAGTGGGACGTAGTCGACCGTGTGATTCTCTATCAACGGATCTTGCCGGGACATCTGGGACATATGCATGAACTCGAGTTTGTCTGTTCTTATCGTTGTATGAAGCCAAACCGGGAGGACTCTTTGGTCGCCCCTCAGATGCAAACCATATTATGGTATTCCAACTATTTCACAAGACTGATCCGTAGTTTACGGCGCTATCTGATCCGCCATCCTCGCTGAAACAGCGGCCGATCAAATAGCTAAGAAGCCCGTAAACGTTGAGTTTCCGACGAACGCGGCACGTTTATCGGTTCAGCTTAAAAGCCCTTGCAAAGATTAATTTGTGGTATACCATCAGACCAACAAATACATAAAAACAGCGTCACACCACCCGAGGACTGTCCAATGATCGATGCCGCCATCTACAAACAAGTCATGGGCTCGTTCCCGTCCGGCGTAACCGTTATCACCACCCTGGACGATGACGGCCAGATTGTCGGCCTGACCGCCAGCGCCTTCAGCTCGCTGTCGATGGACCCGGCGCTGGTGCTGTTCTGCCCCAATTACAGTTCTGATTCCTATCCCGTGCTGATCAAGAACAAACGCTTTGCGATTCACGTTCTGTCCGGCGGTCAGCAAAACGAAGCCTACGCGTTCGCCCGTAAAGGCAAGGACAAGGCACAAGGCATCGAATGGACGTTGAGCGAACTGGGCAACCCGATCCTGGCCAACGCGACAGCTATCATCGAGTGTGAGCTGTGGCGCGAATACGAAGGCGGCGACCACGCCATCATGGTCGGCGCGGTGAAGAATCTGATCGTCCCCGAACAGCACACCGGGCCGCTGGTGTATTGCCACGGCAAGATGGGTGCCCTGCCCGTCCTGGCCTGAGCAAAGTTTCAGCCCCACACAGACCCACTGTGGGAGGGGGCTTGCTCCCGAAAGCGATGTGTCAGCCACCAGAGATCTCGATTGATCCACCGCATTCGCGAGCAAGCCCGCTCCCACACGTAGCCTCAACAACAAAAGATCCGAGGAAGCGTCATGAAATTTTCCCTGTTCATCCACATGGAACGCTGGGACGAAAGCGTCAGCCACCGCCAACTGTTCGAAGACCTGACCGAACTGACCCTGATGGCCGAGGCCGGCGGTTTCAGCACCGTGTGGATCGGCGAACACCACGCCATGGAATACACCATCTCGCCAAGCCCGATGCCGCTGCTGGCCTACCTCGCGGCCAAAACCACCACCATCCACCTCGGCGCCGGCACCATCATCGCGCCGTTCTGGCACCCGCTGCGCGTCGCCGGTGAATGCGCGTTGCTCGACGTCATCAGCAACGGTCGCATGGAAGTCGGCCTGGCCCGTGGCGCCTACCAGGTCGAATTCGATCGCATGGCCGGCGGCATGCCCGCATCAAGCGGCGGCCAGGCCCTGCGGGAAATGGTCCCGGTGGTCCGCGCCCTATGGCAAGGCGACTACGCCCACGACGGCGACATTTGGAGATTCCCCACCTCCACCAGCGTGCCGAAACCAATCCAGAAGCCCAACCCGCCGATGTGGATCGCCGCCCGCGACCCGGACTCGCACAACTTCGCCGTGGCCAACGGCTGCAACGTCATGGTCACGCCGCTGATGAAGGGCGACGAAGAAGTCCTCGACCTTAAGAACAAATTCCAGACCGCGCTGGACAACAACCCGGACGTACCGCGCCCGCAATTGATGGTGCTGCGCCATACCCACGTACACACCGCTGACAATCCGGACGGCTGGAAAATCGGCGCGAAAGCGATCTCACGTTTCTATCGCACGTTCGATGCGTGGTTTGGCAACAAGGAGACCCCGGTCAATGGCTTCCTCGCCCCGAGCCCGGAAGAGAAGTTCGCCGGGCGTCCGGAGTTTGAGTTGGAGAGTCTGCACAAGACGGCGATGATTGGTACGCCGGAAGAGATTATTCCGCGCATCAAGTATTACCAGGAGCTGGGGGTGGATGAGTTTAGTTTCTGGTGTGATAACAGCCTGCCGCATGAAGAGAAGAAGAAATCGTTGGAGTTGTTTATCAAGCATGTGGTGCCGGCGTTTCGTTGAGATTTCTTCTAACGTCTCATTCATGAAAACGCCCGAATCTCTTCGGGCGTTTTTATTTTTCACCATGGCTCCTGGCGACACGTCGACCAGTTGCTATCTGAACGAAAGCATTGTCGCTCTCTTGGCTTCACTCATAAACGCTAGCCGCTGATAGGATCTTGGCAAAGGTTTTCCAGCTTGGCCGCAGAACGTCAGCGTCGCCAGAGTTAAGAGCATAACCTTCCATTGAATTGACCCAAGCCTCCATCGCGTCTAAAAACCTTTCAAGTGTCGAATTTTCCCACTCATCCGGTTGTCGCAACAGAGTTTCACGAAACGCATGAAGGAAATTCGCGAAGTCCTCTTTGGTTTCAATTTCTTCAACTTGATCATCGAGATCCATACGTATCCTACTTACAAATGTCACGAACACAGATGATCACACCTTTGTTAAGTGTGGTCATTTTCTTTTTAGCTTCCTTGCGTATCTCCGCCGCGGTAAAACTGGGACAGGCCACGTTTTCGGATTGCTTTCTAAACGTGGCCTGTCCCTGAGGGGGCCCCGATTTTTCTTACAGAAAATCAAGATATTGGATTAGTGAAGAGATCTGCATGTGTCGGAAACTTGGTTCAGCTTTGATAGCTGACTCATGCTAACCCCATACTTCTGTGGTTCTATGGACACGCGGAGCATGGATCACTTGATCATGCCCCCTTTCGTTTTCCCTGATAGAAGAGAAAAACAAACACTCACCCCTCCACATAGCCTTTTACTTTATAAAAGTTCTTGTAGATCCAACGCACTGACAGAAGAACTGATAGAGGCAGCCCGAGCCACTTGAATACCACGTTGAAATCCGGTTCAAAAAACAGATACAAAACTGCCATAAGCAAAAAAACCACAACCAACGATACCAGAAGAAACGCGGACCAAACAAATCCGATCACGCTAAAGAAAATAATCCCCCTTAGAATAATATTTTTATTTCGCACCGCTAGCTTCCTTATAAAAGTCAAACACTTTTCGAAATAAAACGGGGACAGACCCTGAGGGATCCCCGATTTTTCTTACAGAAAATCAAGAAGTTGGAATATTGAAGAGGACTGCATGAGTCGGCAACTTGGTTTGCACCACACAAATACAAGAAACCGAACCCATGCAAGCCATCCGATTTTTGCACAGAGCGCTCGCTCAAGCACTGCCCTCTATCCATTCTCGACGCCTGACATCACTGATGAGTTGTGTCAGTTCGTTACTGCAAGGACGTCGACTGACACTGACCGCTCTTGGTCGCTTCATGACGGGGCGTGCTTATCCCAAGCATTCGATCAAGCGTGTGGATCGGTTGCTGGGCAATCAACACTTGAGATCAGAGCGTCCATTGTTCTATTGGGTAATGCTTCGGGCATTGCTGGGTTCGTTGAAGCATCCTTTGATCCTGGTCGACTGGTCTCGAATTGACGCTTCAGGCACAGCCTTTTTGCTAAGAGCATCGATCCCTCTGGCGGGACGCTCATTTCCGGTTTATGAAAGCGTTCATGAGCGCGAGAGCTGTCCCAAGTATCAAAATCGCCTACTCAAAACGCTGGCCGAATTGCTACCTGTTGACTGCATCCCGATTCTGGTCACCGATGCAGGTTTTCGGCGACCGTGGATGAAGGCTGTCGCCGCGCAGGGCTGGTATTACGTCGCGCGGATAAGGAATCGCGAACTTTATCGTCGCGATCAAACTGACTGGCAACCGGTGAAGAATTTGTATGCATTGGCCGCCGCCTCACCCAAGGCACTTGGCCGTGTCGAGATGACACGAAGCGCCCCACACTTCATCGATTTGTATTGCGTACGGCACTGTGCCAAGGGCCGCAAACACCAACGCGTCACGGGGTCAATTGCCAAGAGTAAGCTCAGTCGACAGTCCGCAAGACGTGAGCGTGAACCATGGTTGCTGGCCAGCAATTTAGTTCAGAGCGAGTGGAATCCGGCAAAGATCGTGGCGGTTTACAAACGACGCATGCAAATTGAGGAAGGTTTCAGAGATGTGAAAAGTGAGCACTTGGGATTGGGTCTGAATCTACATCGCAGCATTGCCTGCATCGTATTGAAATACTGCTGTTGATTGCCGCTCTCGCCAATTACCTGCTCTTTTTAACGGGGCTTCAGGCTCGCCAAAGTAACTTGGAGCGGCGATATCAAAGCAACAGTCTCAGAGAACGACGAGTGCTTTCATTGTGGCGGCTTGGCCTGGAATACTGGCGAAGGTGCATAGCGTTCGGAGGCAGCGGAGACTGGGAAAAATTGGAGAAAGCTCTGCGCGATGAGGTGCATCATCAGGCGCAGAGCCTGGAGTAGATTTGTGGGGATCCCTCAGGGTCTGTCCCCCTTTACCTTCGAATCTGGTCAATTAATTCTGATTCTAAGTCATTTTTGAACAGTTCGCGGTAAGCATCTGCTGGCTACCCGCCCTGCCCTCCAAGCGCCAAATACTGAGCATGAGGCGTAACAATGTGCGATCGCTCTGATTGTGCGTTAACACGGTAACTTGACCAGCCATATTGTGCCGGATGAATTACCATTTTCGCTATGACTGGATTCATTTCAATGTATCGATAACAACACTACAAATATCGTTCACTCTCAACAAGGCATGAGCGATACCGGCCCTGTCAATTAAACGTCCGCCCAAAAAACAGATCTATTGAAGCGCTTACGATAATTTGATCAGTGGTAAAATCCAACGTATCCGAAACAGCCACTATCGCTCTTAGCTCCTCTGGAAAATCCTCAACTCCCCCATGCAAAGTTGGCATTAAAAAACGAAAATAGTCCCCCATCACAGTATTTCCGGTATACCCAATCGGATAATCTTCACTTGGGGTAGCACCTTCCACTGCATGAAAAACGTAGAATCCTTTTATTGACGGAATTGAATATTCAGATAGTTTTTTATCAAACTGCGATCTTTCTGATATTGAAAATTCTACTTCCTGACGCGATTGAGTAGACCGGTATCGACGGCACGAATATAAATCCAATACCGTTTGGCCTTTTTTATTCTCGGGATAACTCAAAAAACTTGAAGACTCCTCCCACATAAATTCATTTAACGCATCAAGTTTCGCTTCTAGATCCGAAATAGCCAACAATGCCGAAGGAAGACTACCGAAACAATTATTCACCATAACCGCTATCCTTCCATTTTTATCCATGGCGAACCACGTAATTATCTCTCCGAAACCAGGTTGCCAATTTTTACTTAGCGACATCACTTTTTCTCCGGCCAAGTGGCACTGCAGTTTGCGCAGGTATCAATAATCGCATTCTTAGTGATCCCACCTTCATCTCTAACGGTACGTGGGCGCAACGCATTCGTAAACTTCACGCCAGCCGGATTAACACCCAACCTCACTAATTTGTCAACCGCAGAGACTTCAGCACATGCACCAGCCGCGTTTCGGCATAGGCTTGTAATCTCCCCAACCTTAACACCTAGCTGGGTCTCTATATATTTAACGGTACGCGCATCCAGCATGTCCGCACTAATATTACCGTTACTGCTCCCTACCGCTATTTTTCCAGACACAGGATCATAAGCACTGATCATAGTTGCCACTTTTGAAGCTTGGGTGTTACTAGGGATTGCATTGATAGCATCCAATAATTCCTGCGTTGCACGCTCATAAAATTTGTCATTCGCAGGAACATGAAGCACCGTTCGATCAAATAGACCGACCGTTTCATCTGTAAGTCTTGAGTATTGACCGGTTTCGGAAATCAACCCTGCTGTAGGTGTACCAGGCAGCTTTGTACCTGGTAGCCCCGCCCCAGCAACCCCCAAGGCGCCCGTAACAATATTTCCAGCCGCATTCCAGAGATCGCCGTTGAGTGCCTGATTCGTGCCAAACCCGATCTGCAATACGCCGTCCGCCGCAGCGGCCAGACGAATGCCCGCTCCCAGTGAGCCAGTCAACCCGTAAATCGCCGGATTGCCTAAATTGGATAGCCCCTGTTGCTCATTGTTGATACGCAAGAATCCTTGTGCATCCTTGTAAACCAGTTCGTTCTCACTCTGAGGTCTTGTCCAATACAGTTGCTCGAACCATCCCCCAAGCTGGCTGCGTAGCGCATCCGCATAAGCATTTTTGGCGTCGCTCGTACCTGCAAACGGATAAATCCCACCATTGTCCGGGCCATTGGCAAGCAGTTTCAAAACCAATTTGTCAGCGAAATCCTTGCCATGCCGAATCGCCATGTCAGCTGCGTAAACATTAAGGTATGCATTTAGCTCGGACAGTTCCGAGGTTGTCAGTGACGTTTTATCCAGTCGATATTTCGCAAGTAAATTGTCAGCGCGCTGATCAGCACCTTCGAGCGTTACTAATTGTCTGGCTGAATCAAGACTCCCTGTTTCTTTGAAAATTTCCCGTGCACGGTCGCGCTTGGCTTCGGCATGTTCACCAAGAAAATTGTACTGTGTAGCGTTTGCTGCGACTGTCGCGGCAGTACCGATATCCCCCCCTGATAAGGTGGCCCCCAAGACACCTACGATTTGTGAGATTGCTAGAATATTGGCTTGAGCCTGAATATATTCTGCAGACCCCTTTGCATAATTGGACGGTAGAAGTTGCTCACCCAACAGGCCAATCAACACCTCGTTAGCGCCCCCTGCTATTGCCCCGGTACGGAAGTCGCCACCCATGGCTTCGGCCAGCAAGCCACCCAAACCTGCGTGAAGCGCGATCTTCGCAAGACTGCCATCAGCAAGATCCAGATCGCCAATTTTTCCAGCACCGATTGCCCCACCAATACTCGCAGCTGTTCCCGCCGCTGAGTTCAACAGATTGTCCTGGAAACTTCCGCCGTAGACTGCGGTTTTGATCACTGCATCGGCGCTGATTTTGATTGCGATGGTTTGCAGACTTTTCGGGTCTAGGCCCACTGCACCTGCATCGAACTTCAGCCCTTGAGTAACACCCGCTGTCACAGCGGCTACGAGATAACTCTTGATGGCATCTTTCGAGGTCACATCTTTGAGTACTGCTCCCAAACTACCTCGGTTATCAATGGTGCTGACTGTTAACTTCGTTGCACCAGTCACAGCGACCGCCTGCAACATAGTGTTCATCCCAGCCATCATTGGCCCCATTACAGCTGCCAATGCGATCGCGATGATCATCTGCGATGCCGGACCAAGACCCGAATTCTCGTACTTGAAGGATTCGTGAATCTCTTTAACGAGCTGCCAATCAACATCCCCCCGCGCCTCGGCGTCTTTCAACCACGCCAACTGCGGATCGGCCTTGACCATGGTGTCGATGGTCTGGCTGACGGATTGCTGGTTTACATCCTTGATGTCGATTTTCAGGCCATCTACGGCCTTGATCACGATGTTGCCCTTGGCAATCATTTGGGTCTGGCGCAAGGTTTCGTCGGTATTACCACGGCCTTTAGAGGAGACCCACGCGGCACTGTTGTTGGTCTTGGTATGGCTCTCATCATGCAGATCCTTCACCCCTTCAAAGGTGATGGAGCCGCCGCTGTCGAGAACGATGTCCTTGCCGCTGTCGAGCTTGGCCACTTGATAGAGCTGGTCACCCTTGCTGACGAGCGAAAGGTTGCCACCGGTCTTGATCTCGCTACCCACGTGGGTGACCTGGGTGACTTCGTCGCGCTTGAGTTTCAGGCTGCCGAAGCCGCCCTTCTCTTTCATGTCATAGAGGGTGTAGTCCTTGTTCTGCGCGGCCAGCAGGTTCAAATCATTGCCGGCGTAGACGTAGGCTTCATTGCCTGCGCTGATCTTGCTTGCGACCAGCGTGGTGTCGCGTCCGGAACTGGTTTTCACGTCGCCGCCCGCGATGAACTCGGCGGCTTTCTGGACGGTGTGGTTGTCTTCTTCGTGGACGCGTTTCTTGCCATCCTTGCTATGGGTTTCGACATTGTTTTCGTCGCCGGCCGAGGACATGTAAATGTCGCGCTTGGCGTCAACGTTGAGGTTACCTTTGGCTTCGGCGGTGCTGGCGACGACGTTGATGTCGCGGCCGGCATCGAGCTTCAGATTGCCGCCGCTTTTCACCGTCGACGCAAGGTTTTCCACGGTGGTGGTGACGACCGACCGATGGCCGCCATTGAACACTTCGTGCAGTTCGTTTTCGTTGCGCGTCGCCAGCAGGTTGATGTCGCGGGCTGCGCTCAGGCTGGCGTCGCCGCCGCTGCTGATGGATGACGAGTTGACCAGATCCTGGCCGGACTTGATGGTCAGACTGTCGCGCGCGGTGATGTTGCCGCCGTCATCGACCAGCGTGCGCATCCCGTTGCCGTCACGCACAGCGACAGCGGTTCGATCGTTGACGATGTCGCCCATGAGGCTGGTGAGGCTGACCTGATTGCCGCGAATCTCGCCGGCCAAGGCATTGCGAATGCTGTCGGTGGCCATGAGCGTGATGCGCTCATTGGCTTCGACCAGACCGCCCTGATAGAGGCTGCCCTTGACGTCGACGGAGACGTCTTTGCTGGCGCTCAAGGTTCCGACGTTGACCAGGTCATTGCCGGCGAGCAGTTCCAGATCGCGGCCCTGAATCAGGCTGCCGCCGCGCACGTTGCGCGATTCGGCCTGTGCAAGATAGAGCACCGGCACCAGCACTTTCTGGCCGTCGACGATGCGTTCTTCCATCCAGACGATGTCGTGGGTCAGTGCGGCAACCTGCGCGGAGGTCAGGCTGACGCCGACCGACAGGTTCAGTTCGTTCTTGCTGGCGAGCGCGTTATCCATCAGATAACGGAATTGCTCGTAGTCGTTTTCCAGGCCGCCAGCGAGGAAACGCTGGCCGGTCTGGGCCATGACCGCGTCGCTGATCAAGCGCGATTCGTAGCGACCGTCGCCGAGGCGACGAGCTGCTTCATCTGTGCTGAAGTTGAGTTTGCCGAGCAGGTAGTCGGAACTCATGAACGCCGCGGTCTGGGTGAGCTCCGGGTTGGTTTCGATCAGGTAACGGCTCTGCGGATTCGTGCTCTGCACGAACATGCCATATGGGCCTTTCGGCAGACGGAACGTCGAGGAAGCCGTCGGATCGACCGCCGCAAAAGGTACACCCTTAAAGTCGACCGGGACGAAGCTGATCTGCTTCACGCCGTCGGCATCGACACGTTCGATGCGGGTTACATTTTTCGCTGCCTGGGTGCTGGCGTCAGTGCTGTGCTTACCCAGATTGATGTTGATACCACCGACCATGGAGGTCTGATCGCTGGACAATGACCCGGTCAGTTGCCCATAGGTGTTTTCGTACAGCGTACCGTTCTGAATGCTGTTGGTGACATCCAGTTTGACTTTGCCACCAGCCTGAAGCACCGCCGAGTAGACGTTGTTGCCGTTTTCATTCCAGGTGGTGACGTCGCTGGTCTGAGCGAATCGGGAGTCGCTGGAGCGACTGACCAATTCTTCGAAACGTGCCTCGTCGAAATTGCCTGCCGCTGTGGCGGCATTGAACGCCGGGATGTCCATGAACTCCATCTGATCCCAGAGGCTGTTATCGATGTGTCCCGGCGTGCCGATCTGCACCACCCGATGGCCCGAGCGCGAGACCGCGCCCTGATTCAACAGGCTGTCGGCAGTCACCGTCAGGTCGCCGTTGGCCGCCAGCAGGCTATAGCGGTTTTCCACTTGATTGGCGTGGATGTTGAAGTTTTTTCCGGCGACGAATCGTGCCGCGCGCGAGTCCTTGAGGACTTGATCGTTGAAGTCAGTGGTAATGGTGATATAGCCGCGTTTCCAGCCGTCATGGCCACCGCAATGCTGGCCGCACACCCAGCTCAAGCTGCCAGATGATTGCCCCGAGGTCATCTCGAATTCTGCCTTGGCGTTTTCCACCGAGACAGCATTGATGTCGATATCACCCTCACCTTCGACGGTGCCCGACAGGTTGCTGAACAACGCGGCACGACCGCCGCCCACAGCGTCGAAGCTCAGGTTGCCGCGGCTGTAGATGTCACCGTAGAAATTGTTGAGGCTGTTGCCGTGCAGCTTCATCGTGCCGCCGCTGAACAGCAGGGTGTCGGCGTCGTTGTAGATGCCGTTGGCAGCGGTGAACTCAAGATTGCCTTGAGCACCGAGGGTGCCTTTGTTGTTGATGCGTGCTGCCGTCACCGTGAGGTTCTGGTTGGCGATCAGACGACCGAGGTTGTCGAGCGTGCCGCGCAGGGTCAGTGCGGTATCGCCCCCGCTGACCAGTCGCCCGTCCTGTTGAATCAAGTCGTTGGCGCTGATGGTGAGCTTCTTTTGCGCCGATACCCGACCACTGTTGAGCAGATTGCCCGTCAGGGTCAGCGTCAGATCGCCGTCGCTGAGCAGTTGTCCGGCGTTGGTCAGGTTGGCGACTTGAAGGCTCATTGCCGAAGCACTGGCGATGCGGTCACTGGCATTGAGGTTCAGATCCTGAGCGCTGGTGTAGGTCAGGCCGCCGTTGAGTTGCCAGGTGCCGACACCATTGACCGAACCGACATCCCACACGCCTTTGCCCAGTCCGGTGAGGCTGCCCTGGGTGCCGGTCAGATTGCTCAGATCCAGATCGAAGACACCCTGCGCGGCGTGACGCACGCTGCCGCTGAGGTTATTGAGTTGGCCGCCGGCGAGTGTCAGATCCTGGCTGCCGATCTCTATAACGCCGCTCTGGTTGTTCAGGTTGCCGGTCAGTTTGATCTGACTGGAGGCGCCGCCGAGTGCGCGAATCTGGCCGCCGGCACTGTTGTTCAACTGGCCGCTGGCGAGTTGCAGATGGGTCGCCGATTCGATCAGGCCACCCTGGTTGAGAATCTGGCTGACCGCTTCGAGCGCCAATCGATTGCCGCTGATCTCGCCGCCGGTGTTGTCCAGACTGTCGCCAACGAATACCAACTGATCCTTGGCGAACATCTTGCCGGCCCGGTTGGTCAGGCGAGTGACGGTCAATTTCAGATCACCCAACAGGCTGGAGATCAATCCGGCCTTGCCGTTAACCGCGCTGTTATCGAGGTCGGCGCTGGTGATCTCCAATGTGGAGGCTTGCAGCGTGCCGCCCTGGTTCTGAAGGGTTCCGCTACCCAGAGTCAGTTCGGCATGACTGCCATTGGCGAAGATCACGCCTTGCTGGTTCAGCAGGGTTTTGCCGGTAATTTTCAGGCCATCACTGCCCGCGATGATCTGGCCGGCAGCGTTGTTGTTGACCGAGATGCTGGTGATGTCCAGTCGCTTGCCGCGCAGGGTGCCGCCACGGTTATCCAGCTCGGTGAGCTGATCGAGCAGCAGACGCTGTTCAGCGGCATCGACCACGCCAGTGACGTTGCTGAAGACACCACTGATTTTCAGTGCGACATCACCGCCGTTGCCGACAATGCCACCCTTGTCATTGTTGTTCAGTTGCGTGGCAGTCACGTCGATGGCTTGGCCAAGCAGGACGCCGGCGCTGTTGTCGACGGCATCACTTTCGATGTGCAGGTCGGCATCGCTCTGGATCCGGCCTTTGACGTTGAGCAGTTGCGACTGGCCAGGAGCAGCTCGTTTGAGGATCAACCGCGCACCGTCAACACCTGCTGCCAACAGACCGTTATCGCTGTTATCGAGGCTGGCCGCGTGCAGGTCCAGACCATCACTGATCATGCGCCCGCCACGGTTGTCGACGTGGCCGTTTTCAGCCATCACCAGCAATTGCTGTGCGGCGACGACACCGCCACGGTTATCGAGCGAAGCGGCATGAATAGCCACATCACCCTGGCTGGCTTGCAACCGACCCAACGCGTTGTTCAGGTGCTGCTGGACCATCAGCGTAAGCTTGCCGCTTTGCGCGCTGAGGGTGCCGTCGTTGTTGCCGGTGAGGTTGGCCAGTTGCGCGTCAACTACGCCGCCCAGCAATTTGCCGGCCGAGTTCTGCAAATCGCGAGCGGTAACGTTCAGGCGATCATTGCCCTGAATCAGCCCCTGACTGTTGTCCAGGTCTTCGCTGGTGACCACGCTGTCATCGGACGAAAGGGTGCCTTGGGTATTGTCGAGTGTGCCGCGACTGTTCACTTCGAGGGTTTGGCCGATCAGGCTGGCATTACGATTATTGATGCTCTGAGCCGCGACGGTCAGGCGACCCGATGCCTGAATTTTGCCGTCGTGGTTATCCAGATCCTGCTCCAGTGTCAGCTCGGCAGCACCGTTTTCAGCACTGACGACACCTTTTTCGCTGTTATCCAGTCGTGCGGCAGTGACCAGAATCCGGTCAGCCGCGAGCGTTCCGCCGTGGTTGAGCAATTCGCCGCCGGACACCGCCAGCGTGGTTTTCGCCTGGATTTTGCCTTGTGCGTTGTCCAGCCGCTCTCGGCCGACAACCTTGGCATCACTCTGACTGGCGCCGATCAGGCCACGGGTGTTGTCAACTTGCCGGGCATCGATATCCAGGCGTCCGGCAACGATTTTGCCGTCAGCGTTCTGCACATCCCAGGCATTGAGCTTGAGACTGCCGCCAGCGATTTCGATACGGCCCAGACGGTTGTCGAGGCTGTCGACCGACAGCGTCGCAGCCTGACCATCGGCAAAGCGGATCAGGCCCTTGAGATTGACGATGGCCGGCGCGCTGAGTGCCAGACGGGTTTCACCATAAATACGCGCGTTGACGCCCTGATTGACCAGCCGGGCAGCGCTCACCGTGACGTTTTTCGCCTGGACGATGCCATTCTGGTTATCCAATACACCGGTGGCCGCAGCGCTCAGGGAACGACTGGCCAACAGGCTGCCAGTGTTGGTCACCGCAGCACCATTGACGGTCAGATCACCTGTGGTATTGCGAGTGTTGTCGGCGTTCACCCCGGCTTCGATCACACCACTGTTGGTCAGTTTGCCGCCGCTGCTCAGGCGCACAGAATCGCGGGCGACAAGGCTTTGGCGGTTGACCAGTTGTTCAGCGGTCTGCACCGCCAGTTGCGTTCCAGCATAAACCGGCCCTTGGGCATCAAGACCTTTGGACTTGATATCAATGGCACTGCTGGCAGTGACTTTGGCCATGCTCAACTGACCGTTGGCATCGATCTGGATGTCACCGGCGCTGGCGGCAAGATCGCCCGCCAGCTTCACACCTACACCCTGCTCCGTGCCCACCAGTTTGATCGCTCCGGCATACATGCCACCGAGCGCAGAAGAGTCGATGGCCAGTTGCGGCTTGGCGCTGCCATCGTCAGCCCGCGCGGTGGCGTTGAGAGTGTCGGCATTGACGTCATTGCGGCCGGTGGTGATGTTCAGGCGTTTGGCATGAATCTGCGCATTGATCCGCGCACTGCGGGTGATGATTTCAAAGCTGTCGACGTTGCTCGCATCCAGACCGGTGCCGTCGATGGACACACTGCCCTGATCCACCTGAAAACGATCCAGTCGACCGTTATCAAGCACCGGTTTGCCGGTGGTCAGGGTCACCCGCGGCGTGTTGATGAACCCACAGCCGTTGCAGCTGATGCCGTAAGGGTTGGCGACGATGACACGCGCCGACTGCCCTGCCACTTCGGTGTAACCGCGCAGTTGACTCGGGCTGCCACCGTTGACTTCGTTGAGGATGGTTTGTGCGGCAGCCCCACGCAAATTCGGGTTGCCTAGAATGATGCCGCCCATTTGCGTCAGTTGTGTGCGCGCCGTGGCGTTGTTGAGGATGACGCCTTCAGCACCGACGTTGTAATCATGAAACTGGTTGTGCGACAGCCCCGTCGCATTGGGCGCGGCGATATTGACGATGGGCACGCCGTTGCCGGCACGATCAAGGGTTGTGCCAGGCGCGTTGACTACGATCCCATCCGCCTGCGCCCAGATCGGTTGCCAGAACATGACGTTTGCCAACAGGAACGCGAGGCCGCGCTTGGGCATGCCCAGAAAGCGTTCGTGGTGTTTTACGGCAGCAGAAGGCTGACCGGCCAGGTAGGCCAATTGACGGATGTCCATGTCAGAATCTCGGGGCGGGCGAAAATTAAAGGAAAAAATCCAGGCGGAAATAGATCGGTGCTTCACGCTCGGTCAGCACATCGGGGCGTTCCAGCGAGTGCGCAAACGTCACGCTGGCGGCGACGTGCTCGCCACGGGCGAACAGTTCCAGCGAGTTGCTCGACATGCGCCCGTGCTGATTACCGTTGTAGCGATCGCCGCGGATCACGCCCTGGTCATAACCCAGACTGGTGCCGTATTCAGCGAACACCGGGCGCAACCATTCGGCGGTCACCGGACGTGCCCAGCGCAAATCGTTACGCCAGTAACCGCCGCTGTCGCCCGACAAGGATTGATCCTTGTAACCACGGATCGACGACGAGCCGCCAAGGCTAGTGCGCTGGGAGCTGAACAGCACGTCTTCGCTGCGCTGGCCGGTCATCAGGCTGCTGAAGGTTAAGGACTCGCCCCACACTTTGAAGGGTTGCAAGTAGCTCAGGGTGGCGGTGTATTTGCGGTAACGTGCATTCGGTTCGCCGGGGCCTGGATCGTGGCTGCCCTGCGCATCGAACGCGCCGATGCCTTCCTGCATGCCGGCGTCGAAGTTGACGAACGCACTGCCGACACGGCGGCCGTGGTTGAAGCCGAACTGCGCTTCGCTGATGCGGTTGCTGCTCAGCTTGAGCTTGCTGTCTTCGATGTAGGCGTTGGTGCGCAGGTAGGACAAACCGGCGTTGAGCGAGGTCTTGCTGACGGCGTCGCGGTGGATCACTCGCTCGGCGCGGATCTGATGGTTCTCGCTGTCACCGGTCTGTTTGAAGTTGTAGCCGTTGGCGGCGATCTGCGAGCGGTATTCGCTCTGGCTGTAGGTGTAACTGAAGTTCCACCAGCCCCATGGCAGGTTGTAATTGAGCACGGCGTTTCTGGAGGTGTGCTGGTGATCGGTCATCGCATCGTGACCGCCGCGCAGGCTCAACTGATCGGCCAGGCCCAACGGGCTGTCCCAGTCGAACGTCGTGCCCCACTGCTGTTCGCCGGTGCTGCGCTGGCCGTCGTTATTGCGCGACAGCCCGACACGCCAGGGTTTCTGCGGGGTGTTGGTCACCAGCACCGTGCTGCCACCCACGTTCTTGCCTGGCGCCAGTTCCATTTTTGCCTGATTGGACGGCAGGCGATTGAGCTGATCGACCATCTGCTCGATCTCGCGCAGGTTGACCAGTTCGCCCGACTTGCCGGGGAATGCCATGGCCAGTTCGCGCTCCGACAGCTTGCTGTTCTCGGCGCCCTTCATGCCTTCGAGCTTGCCTTCGACCACCAGCACCTTCAGATGGCCGCCGGACAGATCCTGCTGCGGCAGGTACGCGCGGCTGGTGACCAGACCTTTCTCAATGTAGTGGTCGGTGATGACTTTGAGCAGCTCGTTGAGCTGTGGCACACCGAGGCATTCGCCGATGTAGGGGTTGAGTAGGCGTGCCTTGTCGCGCTCGGACAGGCTGTCGGCGCCCTTGAGTTCGACATCCTTGATCGGGAAACAACGGGTGTCGGTGGGCGCTGCGGGTTGGGCAGGTTTGGCGTCCTTGCCGGGCAGATCCTTGAGTTCTTCGAGACGCCGCTGCTGCTCTTCGAGCAGACGGTTCTGGCGGTCGCGGATCAGGTCGGTTTCACCGGGTGTGGGGGCAGCAAAAGCGGTTTGGAGCGCGGACAGGCACAGCAAAGCTACGCACAACCTCGCCGCGAGGGCGGGTGGGTACATGTTCGATCCCTCGAAACGGAGAGTGATATCAAAATAATGGCGCGATGTTATATCGCCATCATTTTGACGTCAAACATAAGTCGAAACAATTTTTCGGAGCTTGTCGCCGATCTGTCGGATTCGATAATCGAGCACTTGCGTACAAGTCCCCCTTGAGCTTTACGCCGATAGTGAACGCTGCCATCACGGCATCCATTCGCCACGTAAGGAGTTCCCATGAGCACATTCACCACGCAAGACGGCACCGCGATCTATTACAAGGACTGGGGCAGCGGCAAGCCCGTGCTGTTCAGCCACGGCTGGCCGCTGGATGCCGACATGTGGGAATACCAGATGGAATACCTGAGCAGCCGCGGCTACCGCACCATCGCCTTCGACCGCCGCGGTTTTGGCCGCTCGGATCAGCCATGGACCGGTTACGACTACGACACCTTCGCCGATGACATCGCGCAATTGATCAATCACCTCGATCTGCGTGAAGTCACGCTGGTGGGCTTCTCCATGGGCGGTGGCGATGTCAGCCGCTACATCGCCCGTCACGGTAGCGAGCGTGTTGCCGGCCTGGTGCTGCTGGGCGCGGTGACGCCGCTGTTCGGCCAGAAAGCCGATTTCCCGCAAGGCGTCGACAAGTCGGTATTTGACGGTATCAAGGCGGGCCTGCTGCATGACCGCGCGCAGTTCATCGCCGATTTCGCCGCACCGTTCTATGGCACCAATCAAGGTCAGAACGTCTCTGACGGCGTGCTCACGCAAACCCTGAATGTCGCCCTGCTGGCCTCGCTCAAAGGCACCTTGGATTGCGTCACAGCGTTCTCGGAAACCGACTTCCGCCCAGACATGGCCAAGATCGATGTACCGACCTTGGTGATCCATGGCGACGGTGATCAGATCGTGCCATTCGACATCACCGGTAAACAGTCTGCCGCGCAAATCAAGGGTGCCGAACTGAAGGTCTACAAGGGTGCGCCGCATGGATTTGCGGTGACTCATGCGCAAGCGTTGAACGAGGATCTGTTGGCGTTCCTGGGCCGCTGAGTGCCGGACCGCCTGCTTTTCGCCGAGGCGTAAAAAAGCCCGCCAGACTTTTGCCTAGCGGGCTTTCAGTTGATCAGCGAGCGCTGAGTTCGATCCACTGCGGCTCAGTCGCTTCCATCTGGCGTTTAGCGCGGTACGTCAACGCCGACATCACTATGAAACCAAGCAGTATCAGGACCGGATACGCCATCAACAATTCAGAAAGAGAGTACTTCCACGCCAGCGGACGTCCGACCCCCAGCATGGCGGCATACATCCAGGACACTGCCGAGAGCGAGCCGCAGAACAGTGCGAGCATTCTTGCGCTGAACCCGAGATGGAGCAGCGACCCAGCCTTCTGTAACGCTGGCAGCACCAGGCGATGCAACAAGACGCCGTTGTAGCTCAACATCACAACGATGATCACTTTGGCTTGCAGCTTTGGATTCATAAAGTAATCCATGCCTTTATCCAGATAATCGATACCGACGACCGCCGTACCGGTCAGCCACAAGCCTATGAGGGCAACCACCACCGACTTCTGCAGTTTCTCCATATGAGCATTGTCATGTTCAGAGGATATTTTTTGTTTTAACAGGTCACTCACCATCGCAACATCACTGGTCAACACAAGACCCATTGCCACACAACACGCCACCAAATGAACATATATGACACCCAGGCGCAGAAACTCCATAAATTCTTTTTGCTCAAACAGGCTCATCATTGTATTTATTGTCACGCTCATGCTCTCCAACTTAATCAACTGCTCAGATCAGCCACAAAACAGACTAAATTCTGCCAATAGTTTTCTAACTTCGCTCACAACAGACCCATCGAATCGCCGGTATTAATTACCTGTTGATTCAACTGACACACCCACAAAACACCAACTATTACGCCCTGAATTTCAGATAAAAAAATCCTCATTTGCACTGAATGCACATGAGGTTCGGAGTCCACTTCTTTTCTGCGATTGCCGCGGCCGCCAAGGGTGACGTCCTGAACAATCTGAGGTTCATAATGCTTGAATGTTCCATCTTCGGGCAAACTACCGACAAACGGCAGTTTCTCTTAACGACTCATTAATCGACAACTAATCAGTCACCTCCCTGTCACGCCCATGATAGCTAGCCTGCTTTATCCACACATAATGTCTCAGCACTTATTGGATCCACCAACTGTTAACTTACTGAGACAACAGCAATAGCGAGACATTCCCATTTACAACACTAACCCAATGAAATTGGTCATACTTTTCAAGCGCGCAAATGAGCAATTTACAGGTATAAAAACGCCCCGTTCCTGGCGGGGCGCTCTTTTGATATTAATGAATCAAACCACGCCGATAAAGTCACTCGCTGTCAGCGCAACATGCCCGACCAGATCGATCTGGAAGTCAGCACCATTGCCATTGTTGACATTGCCCTCCACATAAGTGTGATCAACACCGCTGACACTGACGTAGTGGTATTTCAATTGCGCCTGGTTGTTGAACTCACTGCCCGCGCCATTCCACTCACCGAGGAACGTGAAGCCCTGGTTTCCGCCAGATCCGCCGCCGGAGGTACGTGCATCTATTTGTGACAGGTCGATGTGATCCTCTCCCTGGGTAAAGTCGGTAATGACGTCTCGACTCAAGGTGGACGTCCCTGAATCGCCCGTAGAGGTGAACACAAACATGTCGTTACCGGTCCCGCCGGTCAACGTGTCACGGTTCGCGCCGCCCACCAGGGTGTCGTTACCACCACCGCCAACGAGCGTGTCGTTACCTCCAAGCCCCATCAGCACGTTGTTTGCGTTATCACCGATCAGGCTGTTGGAGCCGCTGCTGCCGATCACGTTTTCAATGCCGGTCAGGGTGTCATTGCCGGTTTGCGAACTGCTGGCCGTACCGCTGGCCAGATTAACCGTGGCTGCGGCCGAGGTTGCCGACAAGTCATAGGTGTCGACGCCGTCACCACCGTCATAGCTGTCGTTGCCGTCGTTGACCGAGGCCTGGAAGGTGTCGTTGCCAAGGCCACCGTACAGCGTGTCCTGCCCTTGCCCGCCGACCAGGATGTCGTTTGCGCTGCCACCGTCGATCCAGTCGTTACCGCCCTGACCTTGCAACAGGTTGGCGGCGCCATCACCCTGAATGTGATCGTTGCCGGAACTGCCGATGACGTTTTCGATACCCGTGAGGGTGTCGCTGCCGGTCTGGGTACTGGTTGACGTGCCAGCCTGCAAATCCACCGTGGCCGCCGCCGAAGTGGCCGACAGATCATAGGTGTCAGTGCCCGTGCCGCCGTCATAGTGGTCGTTGCCGTCGTTGACCGACGCCAGGATCGTGTCGTTGCCGGCGCCGCCGAAGATCGTGTCAGCGCCTGCCAGCCCGCTGAGACGGTTATTGCCACTGTTGCCGGTAATGATGTTGTCCAGTTCGTTACCGGTACCGTTGATATTGCCGGAGCCCAACAGCGTCAGGTTTTCAACGTTCGCACCCAAGGTGTAGCTGACAGAAGACATGACTGTGTCGTTGCCCTCATTGAGGCTCTCCTGCACCAAGTCACCATTGGAGTCGACCATGTAAGTGTCATTGCCGGCATTGCCACGCATGATGTCGCTGCCGCTACCGCCGTCCAGCAGATCCGCACCGAGCCCCCCGTTGAGCACATCGGTACCCGAGTAACCCAGCAGGATGTCCTGATAATTGGTGCCGTTCAGGACGTTGAAGCCGTTGTTACCTTCAATAAACCTCCCGACCGCCTCAGAGGGATCCGAGGTCAGTTGTTCCACCGTGCCGTTGTTGTCGGTGTAGGTGGTGACCACGCGCAGCTGCTGACCAAACTGCGCGGAAGTTGGCGCAAACGTCGACGCATTGGCGCCGGAGATGTTGAGCCACGCCGCGCCCACCAGCGCTTGCCATTGATAGGAGAAACCGCTTGGCCCGGGTAAGCCATCGGCATCCTGGATCGCCGAGGTGTTGGCGGTCAGCCGGTATTGAGCCGGCACTGGACGGCTCGGCGTGGTCGGCGCTGTCGCGAAACCGGACAGCGTCACATTACCGGTCGGCAACTGGTTGTTAACGTTGAGGTTGACCGTACGGTCGGCGAAACGCAGTTTTTCCACACCGATCACGATGTCGGTGCCATCGACATTAGCGGCACCGATGCGCAAGTCCACCACTTTGAACGCCGTGATCAGCTCACCACCGGGCCGGGTATCGGTGAATTTGCTGATGCTGTAGTCGGCAAAATTGCCGCTGAACAGCGCCGTGTCCGCTGTGCCGTCCGCCGTACCGGGCGCATCATGGTTGTCACCCAGAATGAAGCCAGGACGACTCGCCTGCAGACTGGTGAAGTGCTGGTCGAAACCCTGACTGGCGAGCAAGTGATTCAAGTCCGCAAGCTTGATCGAGTCGCCCACGATCACATCATTGCCAGCATTGCCCTGGATGACATCATCACCGCTACCGCCGATCAGCCAGTTCTCGGCGCCATCGCCGATCAGGCCCGCCAAAGGCGCGCCCGGGTTGCCGGTATTCGGACGACTGTCGCTGAAACGTGAGCCGATCAGCCCTTCAATGTCGGTCAGCAAAGCGTTGAATGGCTGGAACAGCACACCTGTGCCCGGCGCCGCCACGATGTTCTGATTGTTAAGATCAGCGGCCGCATCCAGAGCGATGTTCACATCGCTGAAGGCGACGATGTCGAACCCGATATCGCCAATGGCTTCGTCGCCATCCCCCTGACCGGGTGCACCACCAAGGCCCGGCAGCAGAATGTCATCGCCGGCCCCGCCGAATTCCTGGTCACCGGTGGAACCGCCGGAAATGATGTCGTCACCGTCATCGCCGAACAAAATGTCCGGACCGTCACCGCCATAGATTTCATCGTTACCGTCGCCACCATGCACCAGATCGGTATCACCACCGGCATCGATGTAGTCATCGCCGTCGCCGCCGTAAATCTCGTCGATCCCGGCCTCGCCATACAGGTGATCGTTACCGCCTCCGCCAATCACTATGTCAATCCCGCCGGCGCTGGTCCCGGCGTAAATGATGTCATCCCCTTCCCCGCCATCAAGGAAGTCTTCGATATCGCCGCCGTAGATGATGTCGTTACCGTCACCACCATAGATGTGGTCGGCACCGGCCTTGCCATCAAGGATGTCGTCACCGCCCTCGCCGTAGATCGTATCGTCGCCGTCACCGGCATCGATCCAGTCGTTGAAGTCAGTGCCGACCAGCACTTCGTGGGAGTTGTAGCCCACTGCCGCCGTGCCATCGGGGTTTTCGCCCTGATCGGGACGGTAGTCACGGATGTAGGTTTGAGCGGTGTGGGTTTCCGGATTGACCAGGCTCACCAGCAAACCGTTACCGCCGATCCCGCCACCACCGCCGGTGGAGTAGATACCGACCTGGTTGGCTGCGATCAGGGTGCCGTACTTGTGCTCGCTCTTGTACGACGTTGTCGTGGTGCCAGAGTCGGTGTAGCTCAACTCGATATAGCTGTCGGCATAGCCGAACACGTCCCCGGCCAAGTGCCTAGCATCGGTGGTGCGCTCAATGATGTCCTTGAACTGCTCGGTCACCACCTGCTCGTTCAAGTTGGTCATGGCCGGCAAGCCGAGGTCGAGGCGGTACAGGTAGTAGAACCGGTCACCGTCCATCAACCGCTCCATCTGATCCTCGAAGATGGCATTGAAGGTGGTGCCCAATTGTCCGAGGTACACATGTTTTTCCGCCAACCCGCCAATCCACAGGTCAATCGAGTTATAGCCGTCGTAACCCTCGACATGATTGCCGTTGGGATCCGCCGCACCGGAGAGGAAGTACGCCGCCTGCTCGGCGGTGACACTGCCACCGGCATAGTTGACCGTTTCGCCGGTCTGGTCGGCGTCGATGATGGCTTGGGCATGGGCCACGTCACCGTCGAAGGAGTACGCCGCAATGAAGTTCACCAGCGATTCGGGGTGAATCATGTTGTTGGCGAAATCGCTCCAACTGGTATAGGGCGTCAGGCTGTCAACGATCAGGTTGGTGTGATGTTGAGTGCCGGCGGGCGAGGCACGCTCGGCTATCAAAGCGTCATGGATTTGCTGACGTGCCTGGTTCAGGGTCGGTAACCCAAGGTCGCGTCCGCGTGCCAGGTTGATGGTCGCCAGATCCAGCGGCTGGCCGAGCAAGCCTTGTTGCAGGGCCGGCGTAACGAACTCATCGATCTCGTTGCTGATTTGCCGGGTCATGCCCAGCGCGATGGCGGTCGGGCCCACTTCGGCAAAACCACCGGGATTGAGGAACGCCTGCTCCAGCGCATAGTGAGTGATCGCGCCGGTCAGGTCGTAGCCACCACTGGCGTTCTTTTCCAGGGCATCGATGGTTTCGCGCAATTGCGAGTGACCGAAACGGAAAGCAGCCTGGCCGTACTCGAGTGAAATATTGGCGTTAATACCCGAGTCATAGCTGACGAACTCCGGCAGATCGGGTGTGATCAGTCGGGCGTACTGGTCGATCGCCACATGCTGATATTCCATCTCCACCGTCAATTTGGCCGCGTAGAACAGTTTGTCCTGATCCCACGACACGGTAACGCCATCGGCCAACGTGTAATTGCCGCTGGCGTCGCTGAAGAAACCGCCGCTGCCATTGCTGACCTGTACCTGCCAGTTGTGCCGCACATTGACGTCCGTCTGCGCCAGCACTTCGTTCTGCAGGTTGATCAGTTGCACATTGTGGTCTTCGTGGAAGACGTGGTGAATCGCGGTCAGGCCGAAGTTTTCGTTCACTCGGCCGTCACCGGCAATGTAGTGGTCGCCCACCGACTCCAGCAGCAGTTCGTTGGCCACCGCGTAATCGGCGCTGCCCGGCGCGGCACTGATGGTGAAATCGGCAAAGTTGACGAAGCTGAACAGATTCTTCGGCCCGGAATTGTCGTAGTTGAAGACCATGCCGTAGGGGTTGTTCGCATCGAAAGTGATGCTGGTGATGTGCGCATCCAGCGACATCAACTTGGCTTGGTCGATATGCACATCATCGAAGTGCGGGTTCATGTCCAGCAGGATGGCTTCGCGGGTATAAACCGCCTGCACGCCGGCCGTGTTGGGGTCGGCATCAAGCACATGGCCTTGGGCATCGCGCACGCGGAAGTTGGCGATGTCATCCCAGGTCAGGTCATCACGACCGGTTTCGGCTATGTGAGCACGCAGTTCGGTGAGCGTCGGCAGTGTCTGATGGGTGAGCACGCCATTGAGCGTCCAGGCGGCCTCATCACTCAACGTATTGCCATCGAACAATGCCGCACCGGCGATGTATTGGCCTGGGTGGTTGGGGTCTGCTACCCACTGGCGCAGCAACTGGGTCACCGAATCAGCAGAACCATACGTCTGGTTCTGATCGATGTAAGGCGAGTCGAGGTTGATGTATTGCGCCTCCCCCTGCCCGTCCACTTCCGCCACCGAGGCGCGGTGGACCTTGATCGAGTAAACCGGTTGTCCATCCGGGCCGATGGTGCCGTAGAGCGGATCATCCGGCGCCAGCGGAATGGTGATGGTCGCGTTCTGGTTGGGCTTGTTGATGAAGTCCAGCCCATGGTCGAAGAACTGCCCGAACAAAGTGAACCAGCCGGTGGTCGACGGGTCGCCCGACACGGTGTTCTGGTTGCGAATGAAGTACTGGCCGGAATCCGGAGCGCTGGTATCGACCTCACCGAGGGTGCCGATAATCCCGGGATCGGTGACGATCGCCACGCCACCGGCGGTGTGTTGAATATGGCCTGCGCCATCAGTGGCGAATGTGACGCCGCCGCTGACAATGGTCTGGCTGATCATCCGTGGCGTGTAGTCCACCACTGAAGCTGTCGGATCGCTATACAGTGAACTACTGTCAGACATGGGCGTGGCGCCTGCCGGAACGCCTGCGCCAGTCAATGCGGCGTTACTCAGATTCTGATGGACGTAGTGCGTGTAGTCCGAATGGGTCAGGCGGATGAAGTTCTGTTCGAAGCTCCCCCAACTCTGGCCGTCCTGGGTCAAGTTGTTGAAGTGGCCGGAGACGTCGCGCAGACCGATCGGATCGCGGGCGCCGTTGTACCAGGCCGTTTCACCGGGCGGAGTGTCCAGCGGATTGAAGCTGCCCAGCAGGCCAAGCACATGGACGTTGCCGTCCGAACCGTCATAGCCGTACAGCGGCTGGCCAGAGGCGTTGTAGCCGACGATATGAATGGTCGGAAAGGACACCTGCTGTTCAAGGAACGAAATATCGTTGGCATTGAGGGTAAAGCGCTTTAGCTGGTACATGGCAAACTCCGGATATCCGTTGGCTCGCAAAGTTTTTCAACCGACTTACCACGATCATCAGGAAATCGACGCGATGGCAAAAGATGCAAAAGTCCAATCAAAAACCGAGACTTTTGTCGCCGATGAGTCTGAGACTTTGGTCGAACCCAGACCTGTGTACAGAAGGCTCTGGCGCTGGCGTATCAAGCTGCGCGCCCGCCATCTGAGCCGCTCCACCCAGTTTGTGCTGGCCGCCGCACTGATCCTCGGGCTGACAATGTTTTTCGTCGGCAAACTGGTGAGTGAGCGCATAGAACGCGCCGCCGTACAAAGCGCGGCCGAGGCCGGCGCGCATTACATGGAAGCGTTTCTGGAGCCTTACGTGCAGGAGATGAGTCGCGATAACAACCTCTCGCCCGCCAGCGTCAAGTCCCTGGATCGCCTGATGGAGAGTCGCTCGCTGAAACGACACATCGTCTCGATAAAGATCTGGCGCGCGGATGGCACGGTGGTTTACAGCACCGACAAATCGATCACTAACCGCAAGTTCCCCATGGATGAAATTGCCGAAGCGCTCAAGGGCAACGTGGTCACCGACCTTGAGGATCTGTCTCAGGAAGAGAACGAATTCGAACGCAAGCTCAACGTACCGCTCTACGAAATCTATGCACCACTGCGCGAGTTCAACACACGCAAAATCATCGCAGTGGGCGAGTTCTACGAAAAAGCCGAAAGCCTGGAGCAGGAAATCAACCGCATACGTCAACAAGTATGGCTGGTCGTCGGCACTGCGACCCTGGCCATGCTGACGCTGTTGTTTTTCATCGTCCGGCGTGGCGACCAGATCATCCAGCGCCAACAGGTGGCGCTGCGCATGCGTCTGCTGGAACAAACCCGCCTGCGCGTCAGCAATGCGGCACTGCATCGCAAAATCAACACCGCGACCCAAGAGTTCTCCCGCATCAACGAATTGACCCTGCGCCGTATTGGCGCTGATCTGCACGACGGCCCGGCGCAGTTGCTGACCCTGATTCTGATCCGCCTGGATGACCTGGCCGAACACTGCACCACGCTTGATCAGGAGTCACTGGAAACCATTCGCGGCGCCGCCACCGATGCCCTGCGTGAGGTGCGCGATCTCTCCCGGGGCCTGGCCCTGCCGGAAATCAACGATTTGACTCTGACGCAAGAGCTACAACTGGTGGCCCAGCGACATGAGCAGCGCACCGGCAGCAAGGTGCAGTTGAACATCGCGCCACTACCCGACTCGGCGCCGCTTCCGGTAAAGCTGTGCGTCTACCGGTTTGTCCAGGAAACCCTGAACAATGCCTATCGTCATGCTCAGGGCAAGGGTCAGACGATCACCGCTAGCCTTCAACACGAGACACTGCTGATCACCGTCAAAGACGCTGGGCCAGGCATGGCCGCAGACGCGCTGGTCGTCGACGCCCACGACAGAAACCGGCTGGGACTGGCCGGTTTGCGTTATCGCGTGGAATCGCTGGGTGGCGTGTTCAGCATCAAGTCCGCCCCCGATGAAGGGACATCGGTCAGCGCACAACTCAAACTGTGATCAGGAGCCTCCGCGGGCATCCAGGTGCGCTGGCGCCGAGCCCATGTGCAACCGGCCGACAGCCTCGCGCTCCCAGTGGCGCCTGAGCGCCGTGACCGCTTCCACCCGATTGCGCGCGTGCAACTTCTGCATCACGCAGGTCATGTAGTACTTGACGGTTTTTTCGCTGATGAACAGCTTTGACGCTACCTCTTTATTGGTCAGGCCTTTGGAAACCTCGCGGATGATCTGCTCTTCCCGATGGGTGAGGTCGATCTTGCGCACTTCAACTTCATGCTTCTTGAAATTGCTCAGCAGCTTGTTGGCAAATTCTGGGGTGATAAAGGTGTCGCCCCTGGCAATCGAACGTATTGCCAGCACCAGATCCGGTCCGCTGACGCCCTTCAACACGTAACCGCGCGCGCCTGCCTCCAACGCCGAATAGGCGTCATCTTCCGATTCGGAAACTGTCAGCATCAGCACTTTCACTTCCGGCAGTTGCGTGGAAATAAATTTCACCGCCGCAAACACGTCGCCCGGCATGTTGACGTCCATCAACATCACGTCAGGCCTCATCCGCTGAGCGATATCGCGCGCCTCCTCGGCGCTGCCGCCCTGCTCCACGACTTGCAGATCTGTCCGCTTTCGCAGGGTATTGGCGACGCCCTCACGCAGCAGGGGATGATCATCGGCAATGCCGATGCGGATGAAAGGACTCATGACGCGCTCCTGAAAGGACCAAGCAGCCGGACACCCATTGATTAATAGCAGCTAACCCGCTCGGACGCCGGGCTGTGGACAGAGGCGGAGCGTGTCGCCAGCGCGAAAATCAGACTTAAGTCGAACGTTTTTTTACCGTCAACAAGCAATCTTCATTACAAGCGACTGAAAAATACGCGAGCAACTCGTTGTTTTGTAATGCACTCCAAACAGTCAAAAATATACCGCCAATGAAAAACCGGACCTGAAGGCAATCCGACCAACAGTCGTTCTCCTACGCTGAGGTACATGACGCCACGGCATTGGAACTTTCCCGATGGACAAGAAAAACCACCCGCGATCCGAGTTTGCCGACGTGTTTTTCCGGCTGCGCCGCACCTTTTTTTCGTTGGCCGGGTTCAGCGGCGTGATCAACGTCCTGATGCTCTCGCCCGCCATCTACATCCTGCAGGTGTATGACCGGGCACTGGTCAGCAGCAACGTCACCACACTGCTGATGCTGACGATTCTGATGATCGGCCTCTACACCCTGTTGGCGATGCTCGAAGTGGTGCGTACCCGCGTGATGATCCGGGTCGGCAACCGCCTCGACATGGCCCTCAACCGCCGGGTATTTACCGCCGCGTTCGAGCGCAACTTGCAGCGCGCCGGGGGCAACCCCGCTCAGGCACTTCAGGACTTGGCACAGGTTCGCCAGTTTCTGACCGGCAACGGCCTGTTCGCCTTTTTCGACGCACCGTGGACACCGATCTATCTGTTCGTCGCCTACCTGATTCACCCCTTGCTGGGCATCGTCACCCTGTGCGGTTCGCTGATTCTGGTAGCGCTGACCTGGCTCACCGAAATCGCCACAAAGAAGCCCTTGGCCGAGGCCAACATGGCGGCGCAGGTCTCAGGCACATTCGCCAACAACAACCTGCGCAACGCTGAAGTCATTGAGGCGATGGGCATGTTGCCGGCGATCACCGGTCGCTGGTTCGGCAGCCATCTGCGGATTCTGGAAATGCAGACCCTGGCCTCAGATCGGGCGGCCTACATCAGTGGCATTGGGCGTTTCGTGCGGATCACCTTGCAGTCGCTGATCCTGGGCACCGGCGCGTTGTTGGCCATCGAAGGCTCGATTACGCCGGGCATGATGATTGCCTGTTCGATACTCAGCGGCCGGGCGCTGGCGCCAGTGGAGCAACTGATCGGCGCCTGGAAGCAACTGCTGACCAGCCGTCGTGCCTGGTCGCGGCTCAAGAATCTGCTGCAGGAATTTCCAGCCCGCGCCGATGCGATGAAGTTGCAAAAACCGCTGGGCATGATCTCGGTCGAGCACTTGCATGCCGGCGCACCGGGCATGACTCAAGCGATCATTCGCGGGCCCAATTTCAACCTGTCGCCCGGTGAGTCACTCGGCATCATCGGCCCTTCCGCGTCGGGCAAATCGACACTGGCTCGTTTGCTGGTGGGCATCTGGCCGGCGCTCAGCGGCAAAGTGCGTCTGGACGGCGCCGACGTGTATCTGTGGAACAAGCAGGAACTCGGCCCGTGGATCGGCTACCTGCCCCAGGATGTGGAACTGTTCGAAGGCAGCATCGCCGACAACATCGCGCGCTTCGGCGAAGTCGACAGTGAGGCGGTGATCGTCGCGGCCCGGCGCGCCGGCGTCCACGACATGATCCTGCGCTTTGCTCACGGTTATGACACCACGCTGGACGTCGACGGCAACCCGTTGTCCGGGGGCCAGCGCCAGCGCATCGGCCTGGCCCGCGCACTGTATGGCGAGCCCTCGCTGATCGTGCTCGACGAGCCAAACGCCAACCTCGATGACGCCGGGGAAAAAGCCCTGATCGAGGTACTGGAAGATCTGAAACAGCGGCGCTGCACCACGGTGTTGATCAGCCACCGGCCGAGCATCCTCGGCACCGTCGACAAAGTTCTGATGCTGCGTGAAGGCAGCACCCAATTGTTCGGCCCCCGCGAAGAAGTGTTCGCCGCACTACGGCAAACCAGCGTGCTGCCGACCGTCGGTGCGCCAACCCTGTCAGCCGTGCGCGGGAGAGAGTAAATGGGTGCCTTGAGCGTTGACCCGCATGGCCAGGAACTGGTGCGTGCAATGGCCGAGATTGACGTCGACGACCGGCGCCCGGCGCGCTGGGGCGTGCTGTTGGTGATCGTCGGCTTTGGCAGTTTTTTACTCTGGTCGTGGCTGGCGCCGCTGGATGCCGGGATTGTCGCCACCGCCACGGTCAAGGTCACCAGCAACCGCAAGGCCATCCAGCATCAGACCGGCGGCACCATCGACGCGATTCTGGTGCGCGAAGGCGACAACGTCAGCAAGGACCAGGAACTGGTACGGCTGGACGCCACTCAGGCGCTTTCGGAACAAGGCGTGGTCAACGCACAGTTCATCGCCACCAAGACCATGGAAAACCGTCTGCAAGCTGAGCGCGACGGTTTGCCGGATGTGGTGTTCGACCCGCTGATGCTCAAACGCTACGCCGACAACGATCATCTGGCCGACGCAATTCGCCTGCAACGCCACCTGTTCGCCACACGCCGCGCCAGTCTGGCCGGTGAAATGGACATCCTGCGTGAGTCACTCAATTCCGCCGACGCGCAGGTCAAAGGATTGCAACGCGTCTACAACGCCCGCTCATCACAAATCGGTTTCCTCAATCAGGAACTGGTGGGCGTGCGCCAACTCGCCGCCGAAGGCTATGTGCCGCGCAATCGCATGCTGGAACTGGAGCGCACCGGTTCCGACCTGAACGCCTCCCAGGCCGATAACCTGAACAACATCGCCCGCGCTCGGGGCCAGGCCGCCGACATCAAGTTGCGCATCATTCAGCGCGAGTACGACTACCGCAAAGAAGTGCAGTCGCTGCTGGCCGATGTGCAGAAGGAGAACAGCGCCCTCACCGATCGCTTGCAAGCCTTGGATTATCAAGTGCGACACACGGTTATCCGCTCGCCCATCGACGGCGTGGTTCAGGGCCTGAACGTGTCGACGGTCGGCGGGGTGATTGCGTCAGGCTTCAAGATCATGGAAATCGTCCCCGCCCATGAGCCGTTGCAAATCGACGCGATGATTCCGGTGCAAGCCATCGACCGCATGAACTCGGGGCTGCCTGTGATGATTTCCTTTCCCGCGTTCAACCATGTGCAGACGCCCAACATACCGGGGAAGGTGCTGACCATTTCTGCCGACCGCTTGATGAGTGAAGACAACAAACAACCCTATTACCTGGCGCAGATCGAAGTGACTGAGGCCGGGATGGCCATGCTGGGCAGCAATCACATTCGTGCGGGCATGCCCGCCTCGGTGACCATCAAGACCGGCGAGCGCAATATGCTCAGCTACCTGTTGAAACCTCTGCTCGACCGCGTCAACAGCGCGTTCAAGGAGCAATGAAGTGAACAGCATTCGGCGGGTGATTGGCTTGACTGCGCTGCTAGGACTGGCGCAATCGGCAACGGCACTGGACCTGCGCGAGTCGTGGAATCTGATGCAGTTTCAGGGCCCGACCTTCCTGTCTGCCGGTCACGAAAGGGACGCTGCCCAGGAAAACCGTGCCATCGGCAAATCCGGCCTGCTGCCGAAAATCGGCATCACCGCGTTCGACAACCACATCAACGGCACGCAAAAACAGCCGGACTTTTACGGCAACAGCCACACCAACGATCTCAACTACGCCTCGCGCGGTGCCACCCTGCAACTGCGCCAGCCACTGTTCAACAAACAGAAAATGGCCGAGTACCGCCAGGGCCAGTATCAGGCCGACTATGGCAACGCGGTGTTCGACAGCAAGGCACAGGATTCGGCGGTGCGCTTGGCCGGGCGCTACTTTGACGTGCTGCTGGCCCATGAAACCGCCAAACTGGCCAACGCCAAACTCAGCGCACTGAATGAGCAAGTGGCTTCGACTCAGCGCAGACGGCAGTTGGGGGATGGCACCGTGACCGATGTCGATGACGCGGTGGCCAGACGCGATCTCGCTCAGGCCGAACTGATCGAGGCCGAGGACAGCCTGGTCGTCGCCAGACGCCAGTTGCAAGAGTACGTCGGTGAGGCACCCGACCAGATCGCCACGTTGCAGGAGACCTTTCCCACCCCGCCACTGCAGCCGAACAATCTGCAGGAGTGGATCATCCGCGCCGGCACCGACAACCCGTCGATCCGCGCCCGGCGCTTGAACGTCAACACCGCCGATGAAGAAGTGGCCAAAGCCAAGGCCGGTCACTGGCCAACCCTCGACCTGGTGCTGGGCTACACCGCCGCCGACAGCGAAACCCTGTCCACCCAGAATCAGCGCAACCGCTACACCTCGGCCGGGGTAGAACTCAACATTCCGCTGTACAGCGGTGGCTACGTCAGTGCCCGGGCCCGACAAAGCGTCGCCACGCGAGACCAGGCTGAAGAGGATCTGAATGCGACCCGCGAAGAAATCATCTCCGGCACAACCCGGGAATTTCGGGGTGTGCAAAGCGGTGAAGCGCGCATCCATGCATTGGAAAAAGCCGTCAGCTCCAGCGAGCGCTCGCTACTGTCGTCAAAGAAAGGCTTCCTGGCGGGCAGCAGCACCAACATCGACATTCTCAACGCCCAGGAACAGATATTCACCGCTCGTCGCGACCTGTTCGAAGCCAAGTTGCGCTACCTGCTGGCCAAACTGCGTCTGGCGGCTGACGTCGGCGCATTGGGCGACGACGACATCGAAAGCGCCAACGCCTACCTGGGGCCTCGGCTGTCGTTCTGAACAACCCACGCCAGCCCCCGCCGGCCTTTGTTTTCGGCTGGCCAACGATTAGGCGTGGCACCACTGTTTGAGCCAACACCTCGGCTATCGACTGCATGGCCGAAACGGTACGCCGTGACGAAAAGGTGTCAATCACTCCCCCGCACGTACCACACCGCGCTCCTCCAACAAGCGTACAAACATACTCAAACTGCGCGACACCGTGCCCCGTCGCCACACCAGCCAAGTGGTCAGGTAGCGAAAATCCGTCGCCAGCGGCCAGACACTGACCGTCGCGCTACCGGGCATGCTTTGCAGCATTTTGCGCGGCATCAGGGCCAGGCCGGCGCCGGCGCTGACGCAGGCGAGCATGCCGTGATAGGACTCCATCTCGAAGATCTTGCCGGGCACCGCCGCGTCGGTGCTGAACCATTTTTCGAAGTGATGGCGATAGGAGCAGTTGGATCGGAAGGCATAGATGTTCTCGCCATTCACATCCGCCGCGTGCTCGACCGGAGGGTGGTTGAGCGGCGCGATGATGACCATTTCTTCCTCAAACGCGGGCACACCTTCCAGCGCGGGATGCAGCACAGGGCCGTCGACAAAAGCGGCGGCGAGTCGACCGGACAGCACGCCTTCAATCATCGTCCCGGACGGGCCGGTGGACAGGTCCAGATCGACTTTCGGATGAAGCTGGTTGTAGGCCGCAAGCAGTTCGGGGATTCGTACGGCGGCGGTGCTTTCCAGTGAGCCCAAGGGGAAAGCGCCCTGCGGTTCCTCACCGGCGACGGTGGCCCGTGCCTCTTGAACCAAATCAAGAATGCGCCGCGCATATTCGAGAAAACTCCACCCGGCCGGTGACAGGCGCAAGCGGCTTTTCTCGCGAATGAACAGATCGACGCCCAAATCCTGCTCAAGCTGCTTGATCCGCGTGGTCAGGTTCGACGGCACGCGATGAATCTGCGCAGCGGCGGCGCTGATGCTGCCGTGTTCGGCAACGGCTTTGAAGATTTCCAGCTGCACCAGATCCACAGTCATTCTCCAATCGTGAAAGAAACGATCTTTATTATTCAGTTTCCAGAAAACAAACACCACCCTACTCTAGGCCCATCCACTGAACACGCAGGACAACGCCATGAGCCAGATTTCCAGCCAGACCCACGCCATCTCGATCAACCCCGCCACCGGCGAGCAGATCGGCCATTACGCCTTTGAATCCGCAGAAGCCCTCGACGCCGCACTGACCCGCGCCGCTTACGGCTTCGGCAAGTGGAAACGCAAGCCGCTGCAAGATCGCTCTCGCGCCCTGACCGCCCTGGCCGCTGCGCTGCGTGAAGGCGCCGAAGCCATGGCGACCATGATCACCCTGGAAATGGGCAAGCCTATCGCCCAGGCCCGCGGTGAAATTGAAAAATGCGCCAAGCTCTGCGAGTGGTACGCCGAACACGGCCCGGCCATGCTCGACGCTGAACCGACCCAGGTGGAAGGTGGCAAAGCGCGTATCGAATACCGCCCGCTCGGCCCGATCCTGGCGGTGATGCCATGGAACTTCCCGATCTGGCAAGTGCTGCGCGGCGCAGTACCGGCGCTGATCGCCGGCAACACTTATGTGCTCAAGCATGCGCCGAACGTAATGGGCAGCGCCTATCTGCTGCGCGACGCTTTCACCCGCGCCGGATTTGCCGACGGCGTGTTTGAAGTGATCAACGTCACCCCCGAAGGCGTTTCCACCGCCATCGCCGATCCACGCATTGCCGCCGTGACCCTGACCGGCAGCGTCCGCGCCGGTATGGCCATCGGTGCTCAGGCCGGGGCCGCATTGAAAAAATGCGTACTGGAACTGGGCGGCTCCGACCCGTTCATCGTGCTCAACGATGCGGATCTGGACGAAGCCGTACAAGCCGCCGTCATCGGTCGCTACCAGAACTCCGGCCAAGTCTGCGCCGCCGCCAAACGGCTGATCATCGAAGAAGGCGTAGTTGAAGAATTCACCCGCAAATTCGTCGAAGCCACACGCGCGTTGAAGGTGGGCGATCCGTTGGCGGCTGACACGTACATCGGCCCGATGGCGCGTTTCGATCTGCGCGACGAACTGGATCAACAAGTACGCGACACTCTCGAAGAAGGCGCGACGTTGCTGCTCGGCGGCGGCAAGTCTGAAGGTGTGGGCAATTATTACCAGCCCACCGTGCTGGCGGATGTCACCGACCGCATGACCTCGTTCAAACAGGAACTGTTCGGCCCGGTCGCCTCGATCATCACCGCCCGCGATTGTGCCCATGCCGTGGCGCTGGCGAACGACAGCGAGTTCGGCCTGACCGCAACGATCTACACCGCCAACGTGCAACTGGCCCAGCAACTGACCAGCGAACTGGACACCGGCGGCGTGTTCATCAACGGTTACTCCGCCAGCGATCCACGCGTGACCTTCGGCGGCGTGAAGAAGAGTGGTTTCGGTCGCGAACTGTCGCACTTTGGCGTGCGCGAGTTCTGCAATGCGCAGACCGTGTGGCTGGATCGCAAATAACCCGCACACCCGCTCCCAAACTGGACGTGTGGCGCAACCAGAAAATCGTCCATTACAGATCAAACCTGTGGGAGCGGGCTTGCTCGCGAAGAGGCCGGTAAAGCTAGCGTAATACGCTGCTATTACGCCGACTCGCGCACCAGCAACACCCGCGTCACTCGCCGTTCCTCAACAGCCTTGACGGTCATCTGCCAGCCTTCATATTCCAAACGATCACCAATCATCGGCAGCCGATCCAGCAAACTCATCACCAAACCGGCAACCGTCTGATAATCCTCGGTCGGTTCGGCACCGAAACCAGTGCGCTGGCGCACGCGCGCCAGGTTCAACGCACCACTGACGATGAAGCCACCCTGCTCTTCCACCACATCTGGCCCTTCGATTTCGCTGGCATCAGGCAGCTCGCCGGCAATCGACTCGAGAATGTCAGTCATGGTCAACACCCCCACAAAATCGCCGAATTCGTTGACCACAAAGGCAATGTGGGTCGAAGCGGCGCGCATCTGTTCCAGCGCATTGAGGATCGAATAGCTGTCGAGCAAGTTGATGGTCTTGCGCGCCAGGTGTTCCAGGTTCGGCTCAGTGCCGGCCAGGTACTCCTTGAGCAGTTCCTTCTTGTGCACGAAGCCCAGCGGCTCATCCACCACGCCGTCGCGGATCAGCGGCAGGCGCGAGTAGGACGAGTGCATCAACTTCGTGCGAATCGCATCGGCATCGTCGGCCAAATCAATGGTGTCAACGTCGGCGCGCACGGTCATCAGGCCACGGATCGGCCGTTCGGCCAATTGCAGCACGCCGCTGATCATCACCCGTTCACGTCGGTCGAACAACTCGGTGCCTGGCGCGTCGCCATCGTCCAGCAGGTCAGAAATTTCCTCACCGACCTCCTCCACCGCCAATTTGCGTCCACCCAGCAAACGCAACACTGCATGTGCGGTACGCTCACGCATCGGACGCAGCCCCTGCATCGAACGCTTGCGGCGAGCCCGTGCGATCTGGTTGAACACCTCGATCAGGATCGAGAAACCGATGGCGGCGTACAGATAGCCTTTCGGGATGTGGAAGCCCAGACCTTCGGCGGTCAAGGCAAAACCGATCATCATCAAGAAGCCCAGACACAGCATGATCACCGTCGGATGTGCGTTGACGAAGCGCGTCAGCGGCTTGCTCGCAACAATCATCAGGCCGATGGAAATGATCACCGCGATCATCATCACCGCCAGTTCATCGACCATGCCCACAGCGGTAATCACCGCATCAAGAGAGAACACGGCGTCGAGTACGACGATCTGCGCAACGATCGGCCAGAACAGCGCATAAGCAGTATTCGTCGAACGTTCGCCGACATGGCCTTCAAGACGCTCGTGCAATTCCATCGTTGCTTTGAACAACAGGAACACGCCACCGAACAGCATGATCAAGTCGCGGCCGGAGAAGCTCTTGTCAAACACCTCGAACAACGGCTGTGTGAGCGTGACCAGCCAGGAAATACTCGCCAGCAAGCCCAGGCGCATGATCAGCGCCAACGACAGGCCAATAATGCGTGCACGATCACGCTGATGCGGCGGCAGTTTGTCCGCAAGGATTGCGATGAACACCAGGTTGTCGATACCCAGCACCAGTTCCAGCACGATCAAAGTCAACAAGCCTAACCAGGCCGTGGGATCCGCTAACCATTCCATAAAACGTCTCTATCTCTCTTCAGTGAATTCAGGCTGCCGGACACGGCAAAGCGCAACGCGAAAGCTCAGTGGCTGCGTTATCAACGATAGTCGGGAGTCGGAAAACCGGATACTGCGAGTGCGTCAAGACCGCACCGTGGCGCGAGGGGAAGCTGTAACTGGGAGGTTCCGCGAGGGTGTTCATGTAAATCCTGCATGAAAAAAGGATTTGGAGCGTACAGCCTGGAGTCACTTTTCTTACAGCCTGAAATCATTTCAAAATCTGTATTTCTTGAAAAATACGTCGTTTCGAACGCCCTCATCGCTAGCAGGCTAGCGATGAGGGCCTCAATAACAACGAGTTAGCGCCCCGCAAACCGCAGGCGCGACAACTCACGCAAATCCCCTTCGACGTAATAATCGTTAGTCCAGCGGTCATCCACCGCCAACGGCCGCACCTGCTTCAATGCCAGTTTCTTCGCGAAATAACGAAACCGGTAATGTTCGTAGAATCGCAGCAACTCAAGTCCGTACCGATCCGCCAGATCGGTATCGCCGCGAATGATCAGATAGTTTTCGTCATTGCCGTTGCTGGCCGAAGCGCTGAGGTTGTGGCTGCCGCTGATGAGGGTCGGCGTGTCAGTGGTGAAGTCAGTCACCACCACTTTGGTGTGCACCAACAGATTACCCTTCTGGCCTTTCATGTTTTCGCGTAGCCAGCCCTCCAGACCGGTGTTGAGTAACGCCGTGGCAGCGAATTCGGCGCTACGATCGGCATGGAACCCGGTGATCCGGCTGGTAGTGTTTTGCAGGCCGAAGCGCAGGATGTCGTCATGGGGTTGGCCAAGCAACGCATTGAGGATCGCGTCAGGCAAAGCGAATGCGGTGACGAACAACACGTCCTTCTTCGCCGCTTCGATGATCTGGACGAACTCGCGCAAATCCGCACCGCCCGTGCGCGGCGAGAAACCGGTGAACAGCGGCTGCGCGGCGTCCATCGGGTTGTGTTCGGTGATCCACGCTCGGGTCGCGCCGACATCTGCCGGTGTCGCCCAGACTTCCTCGAAGGTTTGCAGATAGCGGGTGCTGACCGCCACCTCATCGAGCACATGCACAACGTTGGCCTGACGATAAATACCGTTAGCCGTGAAATTGGTGCTGCCGCACAGCACTGCCTGCGGCTGGCGTTGGCCCGTGGCATCCACATGGCTGAGGACGATGAATTTATTGTGAAAGATGTTGTGAGTGACCCTCCCACGTTTACTGGTCGCTGGCAGCTTCGCCAGGCTCGCTTCGTTGAGCGTGGTGTCGTCGTCATCGGGGCGGGCGTGATACAGCACTCGCACCCGCACGCCCCGTTCGAACGCAGCGTTCACGGCGTCGACGATGGCTTGCAGTTGGTATTCGTAAATCGCGATGTCCAACGCCCACTCACCATCGGTGGCGCGCGCGATAAACCCCAGCAAGCGCCCGAGCAAGCCGTTTTCCAGCCATTGGCGTGCCGCATCGGGCCAGGCTTCGATGGGCATGTTCTTGTTGGCGCTGAGTTGCGCGTCGAGGTCGGGAAACTTGCGCTGGAAGGCCTGACTGGCGGCCACGGCGCGGTTGAAGATCACACGCTGGTTGGCCGGATGACCGTCGTCTGAAGTGATGGTCAACTCCAGCGATTCGCCCAGTTGCGGCGCATCCGGCGTGCCGTAGGCCAAGTGAACGCGATAGTGAATCGTCATCCCCGGATTGACCGCGTAATCGGCCCAGCGGAATTTTTGCAGCGGAGCCTTATCGCTGGGGGTGGCGTGAAACTGCGGGAACGTGTGGGCTTTGCCGGGGAAGGTCAGGCTGTTGAAGAGAAACAGCCAAGGCTTGTCGCCCTGCTGCTTTTCGATGGAAAACCCGAGCAGGCCTTGGCGACGTGACTCGGCGAGGTCCATTGCCAGCAGCACGCCGTTGGTGCCGGCGTAAGCCTTGACGCGAAAATCGTCCTCAGGGTTCTTGACCAGCATTCGCATCGCTCACTCCTTGTGATTGGGCTGGGGTGGAGCATAGAGCAGTGGTTCGAATCGTGTCGGCAGATCCGAAACCGAGTGGATACCATCGCGGGCAAGCCCGGCTCCCAAAGGTCCCGCGGCGGTCACAAAACCTGTGGGAGCCGGAATTGCCCGCGACATGGCCCTGTCAGCCGCTGCAGGTTTCAGAGGTCATCGATGTGCCGATACTCCGCCCCCAGCGCCCCCGCCAGATCCTTCGCCCGGCCCAACCGAATCGGCCCACGCTCGATATCAATCAACAGCCCCGGGCACCCGAGCGCCGACAACCCCGACCACGCCTTCAAACGCCCATCCGTCACCACCAGCAAATGCTGTTGCTCGACAGGAAAGCGCTTGCGCCGCACCGTCAGCCACTGCTGCGCCTGCGTCAACGCCGCGAGCAACGGCGTCCCGCCCCCCGCGCCCAACCCATCCAGCCAGACACGCAAACCGCTTGAGGCCTTCAGCCCTTGTACCTGCCATTTCGGCACCGCACCACTGGCGGTCAGCAACGCCAGCCGCGTGCGCTGGCGATAGGCGTCGTCAAACAGTTGCGCGAGCAGGCCCTTGGCATCGCTCAGTGCGTTATGACGGCGCGTCGAGGCCGAGGCGTCGACGATCACTAGCCACAATTCTTGGGGCGAGCGGGTGCGCAGTTGAAACAGCAGATCTTCATGCCGTTGCGGACGACCATTGAGCAACGTGCCCGGCCAGTTGACCGAGCCACTGCGAGCCGCATGACGTTTACCCTGGCGTCCGTTGTCGAGCTGTCCGGCGCGGGGTCTGGCATTCGCCCCCGCGTCGGATCGGGGGCGAATGCCTACATCTTTTTTGGCCAGCTCGGCACTTCGCGACGGCTGCCGGTGGCGAGCGCTGGAGCCGGCATGTCGCCCCACTGGCCCTGCCCTTCGTCCGGTTTGGCCTGCGCGTTTGACGGCGATTGCGCGGGTTGTTGCTGAGGACTCGACGGGGCTTGTTCACGACGACGGTGGCGCAAGGCAAATTCCGCCACCGCGTCGATGTCCTCCTCGGCGATGGCCGTGGCGCCGCGCCATGCGGCATGGGCCCGGGCCGCGCGCAACCACACAAGGTCGGCACGCAGACCATCGACGCCAGCGGCAAAGCAGCGCTCGGTGATTTGCGCCAGTGCCGCATCATCCAGAGGAATGCCGGCCAAGGTACTGCGGGCAGTTTCACAGCGATCGCGAAGGGTTTGCTGCGCGGTTTCCCACAGCGCGCAGAACGCGTGTGGGTCGCTGTCGAAATCCAGTCGTCGACGGATGATCTGACCGCGCTCGGTCGGTGCGGTGTGGCCGCTGAGGGCAACGTTCAAGCCGAAGCGGTCGAGCAGTTGCGGGCGCAACTCGCCCTCCTCCGGGTTCATGGTGCCTATCAGGACGAACTTCGCCGAATGCCGATGGGAGATGCCGTCGCGCTCGATCAGGTTGGTGCCACTGGCAGCTACGTCGAGCAGCAGATCCACCAAATGATCGGGCAAAAGGTTCACTTCATCGACGTACAGCACGCCACCGTCAGCCTTGGCCAGCACCCCGGGGGAAAACTGTGCGCGGCCATCGCTCAGGGCCGCGTCGAGATCAAGGGTACCGACCAGACGTTCTTCGGTGGCGCCCAGCGGAAGCGTGACGAACTGGCCGCTGGCGAGCAGATCCGCAAGGCCACGGGCCAGGGTGGACTTGGCCATGCCGCGTGGGCCTTCGATCAGCACACCACCGATTTTCGGGTCGATGGCGGTGAGGCACAGGGCGAGTTTCAAGTCATCGGCGCCGACCACGGCGGAGAGTGGGAAATGTGGGGTGTCGATCATTATCAGTACTCGGTCATGGTCGGTGAAATGCTTTCAAACTGTGGGAGCAGGCTTGCTTGCGAAGGCGGTGTGTCATTCAACGCATTGGGTGTCTGATACAACGCTTTCGCGAGCAAGCCCGCTCCCACATTTGAAATGAGCTGCATCAGGTGTCTTCTTCTATGTCCAGCAGCAGATTTTCGAGAGCCTCTTTATAAGCCCCCGGCTCCTGCCACATCCCCCGCTGTTGCGCTTCAAGCATGCGCTCGGTCATGTCGCGCAGTGCGTGGGGATTATGCTCGCGAACAAAATCCCGGGTGGCCGGATCAAGCAGATAAGCATCGGCCAGCAATGCGTATTGATGATCGTCGATCAACTGCGTCGTCGCGTCGAAGGCAAACAGGTTATCCACGGTCGCCGCCATTTCAAACGCGCCTTTATAGCCGTGGCGTTTGACCCCGTCGATCCATTTCGGATTCGCAGCCCGCGAGCGAATCACCCGGTTGAGCTCCTCCTTCAAGGTGCGAATCTTCGGCAGATCCGGCTGACTATGATCGCCGTGATAACTCGCCGCTGCTTCGCCGCGCAGGGTCTCCACGGCGGCGAGCATGCCGCCCTGGAACTGGTAATAATCGTTGGAATCGAGCAAATCGTGCTCGCGGTTGTCCTGATTCTGTAGCACCGCTTGCACCTGACTCAAACGCTGAACGAATTGTTCACGGGCTGCGGTGCCTTCGTCGGAGCCACCGTAGGCGTAGGCGCCCCAGTTAACATAAACCTCGGCCAGATCCTCGCGGGTCTGCCACAGACGACCGTCGATGGCGCCCTGCACGCCCGCGCCATAAGCGCCGGGCTTGGCCCCGAAAATCCGCCAACCGGCCTGGCGCCGTGCAGCGTCTTCATCGAGGCCTGATTGCAACAAGGCTTCGCGTTCGGCGCGCACTTTGGCCGCCAAAGGATTGAGATCGTCCGGTTCATCCAGCGCGGCCACCGCTTGCACCGCCGCGTCGAACAAGCGGATCAGGTTCGCAAACGCATCGCGGAAAAACCCGGACACCCGCAGCGTCACGTCAACCCGAGGGCGATCCAGCAGACTCAGCGGCAGGATCTCGAAATCATCGACCCGCTGACTGCCCGTGGCCCATACCGGCCGCACCCCCATCAGCGCCATGGCCTGGGCGATGTCGTCGCCACCGGTACGCATGGTCGCGGTGCCCCACACCGACAGGCCGAGCTGACGCAGGTGGTCACCGTGATCCTGCAAATGTCGTTCGAGAATCAGTGTCGCGGACTGGAACCCGATGCGCCATGCGGTGGTGGTCGGCAGGTTGCGCACATCGACCGAGTAAAAGTTGCGCCCGGTCGGCAGCACGTCGAGCCGGCCTCGACTTGGCGCGCCGCTCGGGCCGGCGGGGACGAAGCGCCCGTTCAAGGCATCGAGCAGGCCGCGCATTTCCGCCGGGCCGCAGGCGTCCAGGCGCGGGGCGACCACTTCGTGCAGCGCTTGGATAATCGCATTCACGTCAGACCAACCCGATCCCTGTGGGAGCGAGCTTGCTCGCGAAAGCGGTGTGTCACTGCAAGCAGTGCTGGCTGACACGACGCCTTCGCGAGCAAGCCCGCTCCCACAGGAGATTTGCAGTGTTTGGGAGATCAGTTCAGTGGCGAACAGTTCGAGTCGTTCGCGGGTATCGCCAGCGGTGCGCCAGACGTCATCGCTGACCTGTTGCAGTTGCTCTGGACGCGGGCCAACCCACGGATCGGCCAATGCACAATCCAGCGGATCAAAACCCAGCTCAAATGCCTTTGCCAACCCCCGCAGCAGGCTCGACTGCGCACCTTTGCCGTCACCGCGTGGAATGCGCAGCAGCGCCAACAACGTATCGATGCGCAAACGCCCGGTCGGTGACTCGCCGAAGATGTGCAGCCCATCGCGGATCTGCGACTCCTTAAGATCGCACAAATAAGTGTCCAGACGCGGCAGCCAGATTGCCGCGTCGGCATCACTGTCCAGCGCCGCGTCCAGTTGCAGTTCGCGATCGATTTGCGTATCGCGCACCAATTGCAGAATGTCGCGCTGCAATTCACGGGCGCGACGCGGATCGAGCAGTTGTGCCTCGTAATATTCGTCCGCCAGCAGTTCCAGATTACGCAGCGGGCCATAGGTTTCGGCGCGGGTCAGCGGTGGCATCAGATGATCGATGATCACCGCTTGCGTACGCCGTTTGGCTTGAGCGCCCTCGCCCGGATCATTGACGATAAACGGGTAGATATTCGGTAGCGGCCCGAGCAACGCGTCCGGCCAGCAATTCTCCGAGAGCCCGACGCCTTTGCCCGGCAACCATTCGAGGTTGCCGTGCTTGCCGACGTGAATCACGCCGTGGGCGCTGTAGGTGGTGCGCAGCCAGAAATAGAAGGCCAGATAACCGTGTGGCGGCACCAGATCCGGGTCGTGGTACACCGCACTCGGATCAACCTGATACCCCCGCGCCGGCTGGATGCCGATGAAGGTCAGGCCAAAGCGCAGACCGGCGATCATCATTCGTCCGTCACGGCACATCGGGTCTTTTTGCGGCGCGCCCCAACGTTCAACCACCGCGGCACGATTGGCTTCGGGCAGCGTGTTGAACATCGTCATGTAATCGTCCATCGCCAGACTTTGCAGGCATGGACGCTGGTCAATCGTGTCGAGGTCATTGCTGACGCCACCGAGCAACTGCTGGATCAACTCAGTGCCGCTGTCCGGCAGCTCGGCGGTTATCGGATAGCCCTCAGCCTGCAACGCTCGAAGAATATTCAGCGCGGCTGCCGGCGTGTCGAGGCCAACTCCATTACCGATACGCCCGTCGCGGGTTGGGTAGTTGGCAAGGATCAGCGCAATGCGTTTCTCGGCGTTCGGCACCCGCGCGAGATCAATCCAGCGTCGCGCCAGTTCGGCGACAAAATCCATGCGCTCGGGTTGCGCCCGGTAGCAGACCACATCGGATTGGCTACGCTCGCTGCGCCAGGCCAGATCCTTGAAACTGATCGGGCGGCTGATGATGCGTCCGTCGAGTTCCGGCAACGCAATGTGCATTGCCAGATCCCTTGGTCCGAGGCCCTGCGCGCTGTCACGCCAGCCCGGTTCGTTGTCCTGGGCGCAGATCGCCTGGATCACCGGGATGTTTCGACGAAACGGCCGCAGATTCGGCATTTCCGGGCTCGACTGAGCGAAACCGGTGGTGTTGAGAATCACCCCCGCCTCAACTTCATCCAGCCAATCCTCGACCATCGACAGGCAGCCGGGTTCTTTCAGACTGGCCACCGCTATAGGCAGCGGATTGAGTCCCGCTGCCTGCAAGCGCTGACAGAAAACATCGATGAACGCGGTGTTCGCCGCTTGCAAATGCGAGCGGTAAAACAGCACCGCCGCGACCGATAGATCGGGCAGCCAATCGGCTTGCCAGTCACCCAGCGCGGCGATGTTTTTATGCGGATGGTAAATCGCTGTGCGCGGCAGGGGTTGCGGCTCGGCCCAGGCGTAGTCGCGTGCGAACCAGCGATTGGCCAGACAACGAAAAAAGTCCAGGGCATTGCCCATCCCGCCCTGCCGCAAGAACTGCCAGAGCCGGTCGCGATCTATCGCGCCGACGGTGCTCAGATCACTGAGTTCCGGGTCGGGGCGATCACAGCCCGGCACCATAATCACCTGCACACCGCGCTCGGCCAGCTCGACCAGACGCTCGACACCGTAGCGCCAATAGGCGATGCCGCCGTGCAGCGAGATCAGAATCACCTTGGCATGGCGTAGCACTTCGTCGACGTACAGATCGACCGAGGCGTGATTCTGCACCTGCATGGGATTGGCCAGGCGCAGGCTCGGATAATCCTCGGGCAATTGCTGCGCCGCTTCGGCGAGCAACGCCAGGCTGGAATCGCCGCTGCACAGGATCACCAGTTCGGCGGGGGTTTGCCCAAGGTCGGCAATGTTGTCATCCGACACGAAACCGCCGGGCTGGGTCCTGAGCAGGTGCATGGCTTAAACGCTGATGGCAGCGCGCAGTTGCGCTTCGAGTTGAGTGGCGTCGAGTTCCTGACCGATCAACACCAGACGCGTGACGCGCGCTTCATCGGCGCCCCACTGGCGGTCGAAATGCTTGTCGAAACGCGTGCCCACGCCTTGAATCAGCAAACGCATCGGTTTGTTCGGTATCGCCGCGAAACCCTTGACGCGCAGGATGCCGTGCTTGACCACCAGTTGCGTCAGCGCGTCGAGCAGCAGGCTTTCATCGGCTTGCGGCAGTTCGATGGAGATTGAGTCGAAGGCGTCGTGATCATGGTCATCGTGGTCGTCATCACCGTCGTGGTGATGATCGTGGTGGCTGTGGCGGCTGTCGATGTGCTCTTCAGAACCGGCGCCGAGGCCGATCAGCACGTCCAACGGCACGCGGCCGTTGCTGGCCTCGATGATCTTCACCGCCGGCGGCAGTTCTTCGGCGACCTCAAGACGCACGCGAGCAAGGTCTTGCGGGCTGGTCTGGTCGGCCTTGTTGAGGATCACCAGGTCAGCGCTGGCCAGTTGGTCGGCGAACAGTTCGTGCAAGGGCGACTCGTGATCCAGGTTCGGGTCGAGTTTGCGCTGGGCGTCGACCTGATCCGGAAACGCGGCGAAGGTGCCAGCGGCCACGGCCGGGCTATCGACCACGGTGATCACCGCATCGACGGTGCAGGCGCTGCGGATTTCCGGCCACTGGAAAGCTTGTACCAGCGGTTTTGGCAGGGCCAGGCCCGAGGTTTCGATGAGGATGTGGTCGAGGTCGCCGCGACGGGCCACCAGTTCGCGCATCACCGGGAAAAACTCTTCCTGCACCGTGCAGCACAGGCAGCCGTTGGCCAGTTCATAGACGCGGCCGGTGGCTTCTTCTTCGGTGCAGCCGATGGTGCACTGTTTGAGGATTTCACCGTCGATGCCCAACTCGCCGAACTCATTGACGATCACCGCGATGCGACGGCCCTGAGCGTTGTCGAGCATGTGTCGCAACAACGTGGTTTTGCCCGAACCGAGGAAACCGGTGACGATGGTAACGGGGAGTTTGGCCAGTGTTTTCATCGATATGCCCTTTGGCAAGGTGGCGGGCATACGGGACGAGAACCGGCAACGCGCGTGCGCGCCAGAAGCGTTCGCCACCGGATCACCCCGCCCGGTTGTAGTGAGAAACTGTGACGAGGCAGGTCTCCTGGCTGACGGCGTTCAGGCGCTGGGCCTGGCATTCACTGCGCCTTCCCGCTGGCGCCTTGTGCAAGGGCTGGCAGTGGCGTGGCAGTGAACTTCACCGTTCACAGTTGCGGGGGCAGCCGCGGCATTGACCGCGTTCCCTTCTTAGCTTCGGCTAGTGCCGAAGAACCTCGAAAGCGCAAGGCTACGCATGGCTTGCTGATGGGTCAATGTTTGGATTGGGGTTGGATTGGGTTGCTGCGGGTGTTGCTGATTAGGGTCGCGCCCTGACGGCGGGTCACTTCTTCCAGACGCCCGGAATGCCGGCCCAGAAAAAAGTAACCAAAAAGGCTTTAGCCTGACCTTCGGCCCTCGCTGTGGCTCGGGCTCCTTCGCTGCGGGATTGATCCGGGGGCATCGCCCCCTGGTGGACACCGTAGCGAGGGAACACTGAGCCTCAGCGAAGTGCCGTACGTCAGGGCGCAACCCTAATCAGCAACACCCGCAGCAACGGATATGCCTCCAACTCCAACCCATCCAATTGACTCAAATCCCCCAGCCATGCTCTCCTACACAACTTGTTACGGGTGCCCTTCACAGGGTGAAACGGGAAACCGGTGAATCATGTGCTTTACTCAAGCCCATGTCAGTCCGGTGCTGCCCCCGCAACGGTAAGCGAGCGAAGCATCAGATCCACTGTGCCAATACGGCATGGGAAGGAGATGCTTGCAGGTCAGGCCCAGCGCCAACCCCTCGTGAGCCCGGAGACCGGCCCGCAACACACAGCACGCATACCTTTTGTGTCGCTGAACATAACAAACCCGCGGTGGGCGGGCGCTGTTCGAACCTCTGCGCACTCGCACGCCGGGGCTTCATGCGCTCGACTGCCCCGCTGACATTCCAGAGGGAAGCGCCATGTCGATCATCAGCAGCACCGGCAGCAACACGGACAAGATCTCCAGTACCACCACCCTGAGCCAACGCCTTACCGCCGCTTTTTTCGCGTCGATTCTGGGTGCGGGCCTCGTCTACTTCGCCGGTTTCTCGCACATCGAAGCCGTGCACAACGCCGCCCACGATACCCGCCACAGCGCCGCGTTCCCGTGCCACTGAGGCCTGCCGACATGATCAAGCGAATTGCACAAACGGCAGGTTTCAGCGGTCTGCTGGCCGCCCTGCTTCTCACTCTGCTGCAAAGCTTCTGGGTTTCGCCGCTGATTCTGCAGGCAGAAACCTTCGAGAAATCCGAACCTGCAGCACAAGTCCACGAACACGCCGCCGGCTCTGCTGCGCACACCCACGATACCGAAGCCTGGGAGCCGGAAGATGGCTGGCAGCGCGTGATCTCGACTACCGGCGGCAATCTGGTGGTCGCCGTGGGTTTCGCCCTGATGCTCGCGGGGCTCTACACCCTGCGTGCGCCGACCAAAACCTCGCAAGGTCTGCTTTGGGGGCTGGCCGGTTACGCGACGTTCGTACTCGCACCTATCCTTGGCCTGCCGCCTGAGCTGCCGGGCACTGCTGCTGCGGATCTGGCCTCACGGCAGACGTGGTGGATCGGCACAGCCGCCTCTACTGCGGTCGGCCTGGCCCTGATAGCGTTCAGCCGTCACTGGCTGATGAAGATCCTCGGTGTGGCGATCCTCGCGGTGCCACATGTGATCGGCGCGCCACAACCACAAGTGCATTCGATGCTGGCTCCTGAAGCATTGGAAGCTCAGTTCAAAATCGCTTCGCAGCTGACCAACGTGGCGTTCTGGCTGGCCCTTGGCCTGATCAGTGCGTGGTTGTTCCGCCGCAAAAGCGATGGCCAATACCACGCATGACCTGTGACAGCGCCGCGCCGACCTTTGTGGTCGGCCTGGGCTGCCAGCGCGGCTGCCCTGCCAGCACGCTGCGCGCGTTACTCGATCAAGCCTTGCAAGCGCATCGCATCGAGCTTGGAGCGGTCAAAGCCTTGGCCAGTATCGATTTGAAACGCGATGAACCCGGTCTGCAGGAACTTGCTGCACAATTGGCCTTGCCATTGCGCTACTTCAGCCGCGAAGAATTGGCCAATTACCAGCAACGGCTCAGCCACCATTCACAGATCGCCTACGAACGCACCGGTTGCTATGGCGTGGCAGAAAGCGCGGCTTTGGCGCTGGCTGAACAGTTGATTCAGGCACCGGCAAAACTGCTGATATCCCGGCAGAAATACGCTCAGGCAACATTGGCATTGGCTGGCGCTGCGTAAAATCCCGATAATCCCCGTCTTTGATCATGAGCAATCTTCATCTGAAGCATTGCCCGGCCCCGCTTTTCACAGGATTCCTTCATGACCGTCTACTTCATCGGTGCCGGCCCCGGCGACCCGGAACTGATCACCGTCAAGGGCCAACGGCTGATCCGCAATTGCCCGGTGATCATCTATGCAGGTTCGCTGGTACCGGCAGCGGTGCTGGAAGGTCATCAGGCGCAAACGCTGGTCAACAGCGCTGAACTGCATCTGGAACAGATCATCGAGCTGATCAACACCGCGCACGCCAAGGGCCAGGATGTCGCGCGAGTGCATTCGGGAGATCCGAGTCTGTATGGCGCCATTGGCGAGCAGATTCGTTATTTGCGCGAGCTGGATATTCCCTTCGAGATCGTCCCCGGCGTGACGGCAACCGCGGCATGCGCCGCGTTGTTAGGCTCAGAACTGACCCTGCCTGACGTGTCGCAGAGCGTGATACTGACCCGTTATGCCGACAAGACCGCCATGCCTGCGGGCGAAGAACTTGGAAGCCTGGCGCAACATGGCGCGACCATGGCGATCCATCTGGGGGTCAATCATCTGGAGAAAATCCTGACTGAACTGTTGCCGCATTACGGCGAAGACTGCCCGATCGCGGTAATTCACAGGGCGACATGGCCGGATCAGGACTGGGTGGTGGGAACGCTGGGGGATATTGCCCAGAAGGTCGTCGCCAAAGGGTTTCGGCGCACGGCGTTGATTCTGGTTGGGCGGGTGCTGGGCAGTGAGGTATTCAGTGAGTCATCGCTGTATCGCGCCGGGCATGCGCACTTGTATCGACCCTGAAGACGTTCCTGAATATCACGCATAAAAAACGGCGCTCACGGGGCGCCGTTTTTCATGCTCGCAGCGAACACCTTAGTAATAGGCGTTTTCTTTCTGCGTATGGTCGGTCACATCACGAACACCTTTGAGCTCTGGAATGCGCTCGAGCAAGGTGCGCTCAATGCCTTCCTTCAGGGTGACGTCCGCTTGACCACAACCCTGACAACCACCACCGAACTGCAGCACGGCGATGCCGTCTTCAACCACATCGATCAGGCTGACCTGACCGCCATGGCTGGCCAGCCCCGGGTTGATCTCGGTTTGCAGGTAGTAATTGATACGTTCGTTGACCGGGCTGTCGGCGTTGACCATCGGCACTTTGGCGTTTGGCGCCTTGATGGTCAGTTGACCACCCATGCGGTCGGTGGCGTAGTCGACAACCGCGTCGTCCAGGAACGCTTCGCTGAACGAATCGATATAAGCGGTGAAGCTTTTGAGCCCCAGCGCCGTGTCTTCAGGCTTTTCTTCGCCCGGCTTGCAGTAGGCAATGCAGGTTTCGGCGTACTGGGTGCCAGGCTGGGTGATGAAGACGCGGATGCCAATACCCGGGGTGTTCTGCTTGGAGAGCAGATCAGCCAGGTAATCGTGGGCGGCGTCAGTAATGGTAATAGCGGTCATGGAAACTCCTCGCAGGCTTGGGCGCAGTTTACGCCAATCGTTGCGCCGGACAAAGTCCTAGTATTTTTGTCGGGAAAGATTCTCGACAGACTGACCTTCTGTCCATGCCTTGAGTCAACGCCAGCCACGTTTTCCAACCATTCGTAGCTCAACCAAGAGCCGACGCCGATTACCAAAGCACAGACGACAAACATCCGATAGGCATTGTGGTGCCGCTGAGGATTGTGACAGCAGGCCCTTCTCAAAGGCCGATCAGAGATTCTCGTATCGATTCATGTCCAGCACCCCCTCTTCAACCGGATTGGTTTCGTGGAGGTACTGGCTCAAGTCGTGAAAATAGAACCAGAACTGCGGATGACTGCGGCGAATACCCCAGCGTTCGACGATTTTTTCGAAGCGGTTGGCGTCTTTGGCGTTTTCCATTGCATCGACAAACTCAGGCACTTGCTCGGCGGGAATATTGAAGATGAAGTTCGGATAACTGCTGAGCACGCCCGGGTAAAGAGTGATCGTGTCGAGGCCCGGCTGATAACGCAGCGACTCACCGAGCAAGAACGCCACGTTGCTGTGCGCGCGATTGCGCAACAGGCTATAGACCTCGCGTTTGCCGCTGGACGTTTCAATACGCAACATCGTCGCTTCCGGCAACTGGTCGATCACCTTCAACCCGGCGGCGGGACGCGATGTCAGGCGACTGAGCGCCTGTTCGGCGCTTTGCAGCGCCGGATCGATATTCGGGCGTGAGCAATAGGCGCCCTCGCAACGGTTGATCGGGTCAGGTCGGGCGTTGAGGTCGCCATAACGCGCCAGCAACTGCATGGCGAAATCGTGTTTCGGGTCTTTCTTGTTGAGTTTCAGCGCGGTCGGCTTGTCGTCGTCGATGGACTCGTAATCCAGCCACATCTTGAACTGGCCACTGCTCTGATACCAATCGTCGAGGTAATCCTCACGGGAGTCAGCGGGCATCAGGCGCAGGAAGTTTTGCTCGGCGCCGTTACGGATCAGATCGAAATACAGGCGGGTTTGCGCCTGATGCGAAACGTTGCCGAACACATCGAAGTTGACCGCCAACTGGTAATAGGTGCGCTCAAGCAACGGATAGTCGAACAACCACATCGTCTGCGGCACCTCGCCGATCAGGCCTTTGGTGACCGAGGCGCTGTCGAAATGGCGAAAGATGCTCAGCAACGCGTTGTCGTTGCCCGCCCACAGCGTCGACCAGCTCGGCGCCGGTTGGTCGGCGTAACTGTCACGGCGCAGGGCTTCGTATTCGTTACGTTTGTTGCGGTAGTTGCGCCAAAGGCTCAGGACACTGCCAACATCGTCGTTTTGCCCAGGCATAGCCAGCAACGGTGTGGCCTGACCACGATAGTTGGGGGTCGGTGATGTACAAGTCATGTTCCGGAGCCTGGAACAGCGCCCAGAAATTATCGCGAATCACGTCGGTCGCGATCTGCCCACGGCACACCGGGCCACGAATAAAGGTACGGACGAAATACTCGGCGTTATCGAGCATGAACTGATAGCGCGCCTGCGCCGGAATGGCCTCGAACGTGGCGAACGGATTGGCCCGGCTCTGCGGCCCGTAACCCGGCAAGGCGTTGACCTGCCAGTTGCCGCTGTAGAACAGGCTTTTGACCCGCGCCATTTTTGCCGCGCTCAGCGGGTAGGTGATGTGCGTTTTGTGAACGATCACGCCTTGCACCGGCCACAAGCGGTAATACACCTGAGTGCCCGGATCGTCATTCGGGCGACGAGTGGCAATCAGGTCTATCGGTTGCCCGGTCGGTGTACGCGACCGCACCCACTGAAAGTAATGCCCTGGCTCACCGTCCTTGAAATAGATGTGCGCCAGAAACCAGTGTTCGAACAACCAGCGCCCGACCAGGCTCTCGCGGGCACCGGGCGTATTGAGCAGGTTTTCCCACTGAACGATCTGCAGCGCTTCCTTGCTGCTGGGCGCCAGACCCTGCTCGTCAATCGGCGCGCCGGACGCCAGCCAGCGTTGCAGCGTTTGGTATTGCTGATCAGTCAGACCGGTGACCGCCAGCGGCATGCCTTCTTTCGGATGGGCACCGGCGTAACCCTCGAACTCGGCAGGCATTGCGCACATGTTTTCGCGGTTCAGACCCAGGGCGATTTCTTCTGGCAGTTTGGCGTTCGGCGTCAACGGGGTTTTGTGCCCCAACTCCAACATGCGCGTCATCAAAGCCGCCTGACTGCCCTGTGCATCAAGTACCGAATAGAAACCCTTTTGCTGCCAGGCGCGCTTGCCGAAAGCGTCGTAGAACAACCGGGTAGTTGGCGCCGCCTGAGTGCGCTCGCCGTCGTAGACCGGCATTTTGCTCGCGCCACGCTCGGCGCCTTCGCCGCTGCCCAGGTTGAGCTGACAAGCGGAGTCGTAGCACGCATGGCAGGCCACGCACTTCTCGGTGAAAATCGGTTGGATATCACGGGTATAGGAAAGCACGGGATCTTGCGCCGCAGCGCCCCAGCTCAAGAACAGCAAAACGATGCTGATGACGCGGTACGACATGTCCCTGATCCCGATCCTGAAGAAAAACGCCGCGATTCTACAGTATGACGGTCGTACCAACATGAGCGATATTCATGCAAAACCGCCACATGCTCTAAAAGCGCACAGGTTTGTTATGATCCCGCTCCTTCGTAATGGTCTTTCCGAGTAGTCCAAATGTCCGATCGCAGCGTCCGCCTTCAAGCTCTCAAGCACGCCCTCAAAGAGCGCATCCTGATACTCGACGGCGGTATGGGCACGATGATCCAGAGCTACAAGCTCGAAGAGCAGGATTATCGCGGCAAACGCTTTGCGGATTGGCCGAGTGACGTCAAGGGCAACAACGACCTCTTGGTGATTACCCGTCCGGACGTGATCGGCGGCATCGAAAAGGCTTATCTGGATGCCGGCGCCGACATTCTCGAAACCAACACCTTCAACGCCACGCGCATTTCCATGGCCGATTACGGCATGGAAGAACTGGCTTACGAACTAAACGTAGAAGGCGCGCGCCTGGCGCGCAAGATCGCCGACGCCAAAACCCTGGAGAACCCGGACAAGCCGCGCTTCGTCGCTGGCGTGCTCGGCCCGACCAGCCGCACCTGTTCCCTGTCGCCCGACGTCAACAACCCTGGCTACCGCAACGTCACCTTTGATGAACTGGTGGAGAACTACACCGAAGCCACCAAAGGCCTGATCGAAGGCGGCGCCGACCTGATTCTGATCGAAACCATCTTCGATACCCTCAACGCCAAAGCGGCGATCTTCGCCGTGCAAGGCGTGTTCGAAGAGCTGCACCTCGAATTGCCGATCATGATTTCCGGGACCATCACCGACGCCTCCGGCCGCACCCTGTCGGGCCAGACCACCGAAGCGTTCTGGAACTCGGTGGCGCACGCCAAGCCCATCTCGGTCGGCCTCAACTGCGCGCTCGGCGCCAGTGAACTACGTCCATACCTGGAAGAACTGTCGAACAAGGCCAGCACGCACGTTTCCGCGCACCCGAACGCCGGCCTGCCAAACGAGTTCGGTGAGTACGACGAACTGCCGTCGCAAACCGCCAAGGTCATCGAAGAGTTCGCCCAAAGCGGCTTCCTCAATATTGTCGGCGGCTGCTGCGGCACCACGCCGGGGCACATCGAGGCCATCGCCAACGCCGTGGCCGGTTACGCACCGCGGCAGATCCCGGATATTCCCAAGGCCTGCCGCCTCTCGGGTCTGGAACCGTTCACCATCGATCGCAGCTCGCTGTTCGTCAACGTCGGCGAGCGGACCAACATCACAGGTTCGGCCAAGTTCGCCCGTCTGATCCGCGAAGACAACTACACCGAAGCCCTGGAAGTCGCCCTGCAGCAGGTCGAGGCCGGCGCGCAGGTGATCGACATCAACATGGACGAAGGGATGCTCGATTCGAAGAAGGCCATGGTGACCTTCCTCAATCTGATTGCCGGCGAACCGGACATCTCCCGCGTACCGATCATGATCGACTCCTCGAAATGGGAAGTGATCGAAGCTGGCCTGAAATGCATTCAGGGCAAGGGCATCGTCAACTCGATCAGCATGAAAGAAGGCGTCGAGCAGTTCATTCATCACGCCAAACTGTGCAAGCGCTACGGCGCCGCCGTGGTGGTGATGGCGTTCGACGAAGCCGGCCAGGCCGACACCGAAGCGCGCAAGAAAGAAATCTGCAAGCGCTCTTATGACATTCTGGTCAACGAAGTCGGCTTCCCGCCGGAAGACATCATCTTCGACCCGAACATCTTCGCCGTGGCCACCGGCATCGAAGAACACAACAACTACGCTGTGGACTTCATTAATGCCTGCGCCTACATCCGCGACGAACTGCCATATGCGCTGACCTCCGGCGGCGTGTCCAACGTGTCGTTCTCGTTCCGTGGCAACAACCCGGTGCGTGAGGCGATTCACTCGGCGTTCCTGCTGTACGCGATCCGCGCCGGCCTGACCATGGGCATCGTCAACGCCGGTCAGCTGGAAATCTACGACCAGATCCCGCAGGAACTGCGCGATGCGGTAGAAGACGTGGTGCTCAACCGCACACCGGAAGGCACCGACGCCCTCCTCGCCATCGCTGACAAATACAAGGGCGACGGCAGCGTCAAGGAAGCCGAGACCGAAGAGTGGCGCAGCTGGGACGTCAACAAGCGTCTGGAGCACGCACTGGTCAAGGGCATCACCACACACATCGTTGAAGACACCGAACAATCGCGCCAGTCATTCGCCCGCCCGATCGAAGTGATCGAAGGCCCGCTGATGTCGGGCATGAACATCGTCGGCGACCTGTTCGGCGCCGGCAAAATGTTCCTGCCGCAGGTGGTCAAATCCGCCCGTGTAATGAAACAGGCCGTGGCCCACCTGATCCCGTTCATCGAACTGGAAAAAGGTGACAAACCTGAGGCCAAGGGCAAGATCCTCATGGCCACGGTGAAAGGCGACGTACACGACATCGGCAAGAACATCGTGGGCGTGGTGCTTGGCTGCAACGGCTACGACATCGTCGACCTCGGCGTCATGGTCCCGGCGGAAAAGATCCTGCAAGTGGCCAAAGAGCAGAAGTGCGACATCATCGGGCTGTCCGGTCTGATCACGCCTTCGCTGGATGAAATGGTTCACGTTGCCCGCGAAATGCAGCGTCAGGACTTCCACTTGCCGTTGATGATCGGTGGCGCGACCACGTCCAAGGCCCACACGGCGGTCAAGATCGAGCCCAAGTACAGCAACGACGCCGTGGTTTACGTGACCGACGCCTCCCGCGCGGTCGGCGTGGCAACGCAGTTGCTGTCCAAGGAATTGAAGGCCGGTTTCGTTGAAAGAACCCGTGCCGAATACGTCGAAGTGCGCGAGCGTACCGCCAACCGCAGTGCCCGCACCGAACGTCTGAGCTACGCCGCCGCCATCGCGAAAAAACCGCAGTTCGACTGGGCCAATTACCAGCCGGTCAAACCGACCTTCACCGGCAGCAAAGTGCTGGAGAACATTGACCTCAAGGTACTGGCCGAGTACATCGACTGGACGCCGTTCTTCATCTCCTGGGATCTGGCCGGCAAGTTCCCGCGCATCCTCGAAGACGAAGTGGTCGGTGAAGCCGCCACAGCGTTGTACAAAGACGCTCAGGAAATGCTCGCCAAACTGATCGACGAGAAACTGATCAGTGCCCGTGCGGTGTTCGGCTTCTGGCCAGCCAATCAGGTGCATGACGACGACATCGAGCTGTACGGCGATGACGGCAAGCCAATGGCCAAGCTGCATCATCTGCGTCAGCAGATCATCAAAACAGACGGCAAACCCAACTTCTCGCTGGCCGACTTCGTGGCGCCCAAGGACAGCGAAGTGACTGACTACGTCGGCGGTTTCATCACCACCGCCGGTATCGGCGCCGAAGAAGTGGCCAAGGCTTATCAGGATGCCGGCGACGACTACAACTCGATCATGGTCAAGGCACTCGCCGACCGTTTGGCCGAGGCGTGCGCCGAATGGCTGCACCAGCAGGTGCGTAAAGAACACTGGGGCTATGCCCGGGATGAAGTGCTCGACAACGAAGCGCTGATCAAAGAGCAATACTCTGGCATTCGTCCTGCGCCGGGTTATCCCGCGTGCCCGGATCACACCGAGAAAGCTGCATTGTTCGCCCTGCTCGATCCTGAAGCCGCCGAAATGCGCGCCGGGCGCAGCGGAGTATTCCTCACTGAGCACTACGCGATGTTCCCGGCTGCAGCGGTCAGCGGCTGGTATTTCGCCCACCCGCAGGCGCAGTACTTCGCCGTTGGCAAGGTCGATAAGGACCAGGTGCAGAGCTACACCTCGCGTAAAGGTCAGGAACTGAGCGTGACGGAGCGCTGGCTGGCGCCGAATCTGGGTTACGACAACTAATCCAGCCTGACGCAAAACTCTGTGGGAGCGAGCCTGCTCGCGAAAGCGGTCGATCATTCGACATTGATGTTGACTGACACGACGCCTTCGCGAGCAGGCTAGCTCCCACAGTGGTTTTTGCGGTGCCCTTGAAACGGTTGGCTATGCTTATCTGACACACATGGCAGACGAGGGATTTATGGACGATCCAGTCGACAACAAACCGCCGAGTTTCTGGCAGATGCTGCACAGCGTGATGGCAGCGGCGTTCGGCGTGCAGAGCGGCAAGAACCGGGCAAGGGACTTCACCCACGGCAAACCCAGTCATTTCGTGATACTGGGGATTGTGTTCACCGCGGTGTTTGCGCTGACGCTGTTTGCCATCGTCAAACTGGTCGTGCATTTCGCCGGTGTCTGACGTGCTTCAGTGCATCAAGGCCTGAAAAGTGAACGGGTAACGGTACGAGGCTGGCCGCCCCTTGGCCGAGAGCTTGCGAAAACTCACGCCGTAGTCCGGCGAGCGTCCCATGGCCAGCATTCGCCGGGCATGAGTTTCATCGATCAGTTGCAGCAATGACACCTGACGATCGCGGCCGCCATGCTGATCCAGATTCACACCCTGCTCATGGTCATGCAGCTCCACCAGCGCCCAGCCACCCAAAGTGAAGTGTCCGCCCAACAGCACGCTCAAGCGCCCATCGACCAGGGCCTGCAGCGCCGCCGGTGAAGTATTGACCGCACTGAACAAGGCGTCTTGACCGGGGATTTTGCCGGTCTCGGAAAACGCGCGCATTGCGCCGAAGGCCATTTCATCGTTGGCCGACCACACCAGTGACACCTTCGGATAGCGGGCGAACAACTGTTTGGCCTGTTCATAGGCGCGCTGCTGCGTCCAGCCGCTGTAGACACGTTGGCGCAAGCGTACTTGCGGATGTTCGGCCAGTGCGCGCTGCATGCCGTGCTCACGCAACTGCGCTGACGGCGTGATCTTCAAACCGGAGAACGCCAGCAGCTCGATCTGCTCGCCCGTGCTCACGGGCCTATGCAATCGAATCAACGCCTTCATCATCAGGTAGCCGCCCTCCTCATCGTTCGGCACCAGGCTGCCGACCCGATCCGTACGTTCGCCGACCAGAGCTTGCTGGTCGGGGGTCAGTGCAGCGTTAACGATGAACAACTTCACACCACTGTCTTGAGCCAGACGCAGGATCTGCGGCGCCACGTATTGCTCGTTGACGAACATCAGGTAATCAGGACGATTCGGCCCCTGTAGCGCAAGACGCGCCTGAGCCAGCGTCAGTTCGGGTCGACGCAGGGAATAGAGAATTTGCAGATCAATGCCAAGATCCCGGGCGGCTGCCTGCATGAATTGCGAATAACTGACCCAGAACGTCTCCTCGGTCGAGCCAGGATTGAGAAAAAGCACGGACTCCGCCCGCGCGCTGGACGCGAAAACCGCGCCAAACAATAGAAAGCTGATGTGAAAAAACCTGAACATGAAACAGCCGGGCCCAAGGAAAAACAGCCGCGATTATAGCCTTCGAAAACCGGCTGCTGGCGCCTGATTCCGTTTTTTGTCCGACAATCGTCGGGCACGGGCCCAGAGGGGTCGCTTACTGATGACTGACCCAGAATACCGCCGTCCCTACGACCAGAATGATCAGGAACAGAATCGCCCAGGCATCGACACTGCTGTCGCTTTTCCTTGCTTTGGTTGGGTTGCTCATTGCATCGCCTCTTGTCGGTTTTATCGGTGATTGCACAAAGACTCGACCACAGTTAAGACGATGATTGTCCGCACGACAAATGTGGGTTAGTTGACAGCCATTCTCGTTAGGCGATTTGGTTCTTTACATATACTCAAACATCACTTTTGCGCATAACTGCAAACGGGTATATTGCCCCGGCTCCGTTAGAGAGTGCGCGGCCGTGCGCGCAGAATTGCAGAGGCAACCTCGGACTCCAGCAAGCGAAAACGCAGCGTTTTCCGAGTAGCCCAAGCCTGAGAACAGGACTTATATGTACGTATACGACGAGTACGATCAGCGGATCATCGAGGACCGCGTCAAGCAGTTCCGTGATCAGACCCGACGCTATCTGGCAGGTGAGCTGAGCGAGGAAGAATTCCGTCCCCTGCGCCTGCAAAATGGCCTCTACATCCAGCGTTTCGCGCCGATGTTGCGAGTGGCAGTGCCTTACGGCCAACTGACTTCGCGTCAGACCCGCATGATGGCCAAGATTGCCCGCGACTACGACAAGGGCTACGCCCACATCAGCACGCGACAGAACGTGCAGTTCAACTGGCCGGCGGTGGAAGACATCCCGGACATCCTGGCGGAACTGGCCACGGTGCAGATGCACGCGATCCAGACCAGCGGCAACTGCCTGCGCAACGTCACCACCGACCAGTTCGCCGGTGTCGCTGCCGACGAAGTGATCGACCCGCGCCCATGGTGCGAGATCGTGCGTCAGTGGACCACGTTCCACCCTGAATTCGCTTACCTGCCGCGCAAATTCAAGATCGCCGTCAACGGTTCGACCGCTGACCGCGCAGCCATTGAAGTTCACGATATTGGCCTGGAGCCAGTGCACAACGAAGCTGGCGAACTGGGCTTCCGCGTGCTGGTCGGTGGCGGCCTCGGTCGTACTCCGGTCGTCGGCGCGTTCATCAATGAGTTTCTGCCATGGCAGGACCTGTTGAGCTACCTCGACGCCATCCTGCGGGTCTACAACCGTTACGGCCGTCGCGACAACAAATACAAGGCACGGATCAAGATCCTCGTCAAAGCGCTGACCCCTGAAGTATTCGCGCAGAAAGTCGATGCCGAGATGGAGCACCTGCGCGGTGGCCAGACCACATTGACCGAGGCCGAACTTCATCGCGTCGCCAAGCACTTCGTTGACCCGGACTACAAGGCGCTGGACAACCAGGCTGCCGAACTGGCCGCGCTGGACAAAGAACACCCCGGGTTCGCTCGCTGGCGCACCCGCAACACCCTGGCGCACAAGAAGCCGGGTTATGTGGCCGTCACCCTGTCGCTGAAACCGACCGGCGTTGCGCCGGGCGACATCACCGACAAACAGCTCGACGCCGTTGCCGATCTGGCCGAGCGCTACAGCTTCGGTCAACTGCGCACCTCCCACGAGCAGAACATCATTCTTGCCGATGTCGAGCAGAGCCAGTTGTTCACTCTGTGGGGCGAGCTGCGTGAGGGTGGTTTCGCCACGCCGAACATCGGCCTGCTGACCGACATCATTTGCTGCCCTGGCGGTGATTTCTGCTCGCTGGCCAACGCCAAGTCGATCCCGATTGCCGAATCGATCCAGCGCCGTTTCGACGACCTCGATTACCTGTTCGACATCGGTGAACTGGACCTGAACATCTCCGGCTGCATGAACGCCTGCGGTCACCACCACGTCGGCCACATCGGCATCCTCGGAGTGGACAAGAAAGGTGAGGAGTTCTATCAGGTTTCCCTCGGCGGCAGCGCCAGCCGGGATGCGAGCCTGGGCAAGATCCTCGGTCCGTCCTTCGCTCAGGAAGCCATGCCTGACGTCATCTCGAAGCTGATCGACGTGTACGTTGAACAACGTACCGAAGACGAGCGCTTCATCGACACCTATCAGCGTATTGGCATCGACCTCTTCAAGGAACGCGTCTATGCAGCGAATAATTAAGAACAACGAAGTCGTCGACGAAACCTGGCACCTGCTGCCGAAGGATTTCAACATCGACGAGATCAGCAACTGCGACGATCTGATCGTGCCACTGCAACTGTGGCGCGAACACAGCCGTATGCTCAAGGCCCGCGACGGCGGCCTGGGTGTATGGCTTGATGCCGACGAAGAGGCCGAGGAAATCGGTGAAGACGTTGCGCAGTTCCAGGTAATCGCGCTGAACTTCCCGGCGTTCACCGACGGGCGCAACTACTCCAACGCACGCCTGCTGCGTGACCGTTACGGTTTCAAAGGCGAACTGCGGGCCATCGGTGATGTATTGCGTGACCAACTGTTCTACATGCATCGCTGCGGTTTCGACGCCTTTGCCATACGCCCGGACAAAGACCCGTACGAAGCGCTTGAAGGCCTCAAGGATTTTTCGGTGACCTATCAGGCGGCCACTGACGAACCGCTGCCGCTATTCCGTCGTCGCTAAACCTGCGGGTTTGCCGCAGACACAAAAACGCCGGTCAATGACCGGCGTTTTTTTATGCGCGACTGTTTTACCAGAAACGTTGCTGGGTCAGACGACTCCACCAGCTCAACAGCACGCGATCCACCGAACCGCTAGCCGCCATGCCGATACGCTCTTGCAGGCTTTTACGCTCGGCGTAGTGCAGGTGGTAGACCTCGGCCTGTTTGGCCTTCTGCGCGAGGTATTCGTCGCTGGTCTTGAGTTCATCAACCAGTTGCTTGTCCAGCGCTGCAACACCAAGCCAGACTTCACCTGTGGCCACTTCATCGATCGCCAGTTGCGGACGATAGCGAGCGACAAAGTTCTTGAACAACTGATGGGTGATGTCCAGGTCTTCCTGAAACTTCTCGCGGCCCTTCTCGGTGTTTTCGCCGAACACGGTCAGGGTGCGTTTGTACTCTCCGGCGGTCAGCACTTCAAAGTCGATATCATGCTTTTTCAGCAAGCGGTTGACGTTGGGCAACTGCGCGACCACGCCAATCGAGCCGAGGATGGCGAACGGCGCACTGATGATCTTGTCGCCGATGCACGCCATCATGTAGCCGCCGCTGGCCGCGACCTTGTCGATACACACGGTCAACGGCACGCCGGCTTCACGAATACGGGCCAGTTGCGAGGAGGCCAGACCGTAGCTGTGGACCATGCCGCCACCGCTTTCCAAACGCAGGACGACTTCGTCCTTGGGTGTGGCGAGTGTCAGCAGCGCGGTGATTTCATGACGCAGGCTTTCGGTGGCCGAAGCCTTGATATCGCCGTCGAAATCCAGCACGAACACCCGTGATTTGGCTTCGGGCTTTTTCTTCTGCTTCTTCTCGCTTTTCTCGGACTTGGCCTCGCCCTTGCGCAAGGCCTTGAGTTGATCCTTGTCGAGCAGCGTTTGCTCAAGGCGCTCACGCAGGCCTTTATAGAAATCATTGAGCTTGCTGACCTGCAACTGACCTGCCGACTTGCGCCGCCCCTTGCTGCGCAACGCGGCAAAACTGGCGAGCACTACCAGAATGGCGATCACCAGCGTGACGGTCTTGGCCAGGAAACTGGCGTATTCGGTGAAAAACTCCACAGAGACTCCTTAAAACGATGCGTGGATGTAACACACACGCGGGATGGCGCCAGCATACCCATGCGCCGGCTCCTCGACCAGCCGTGAAACCTCTGGCAACACGCCTGTAACGGGCATTTCAAACAAGCGTATGTTTTTTCATTGACAGCTCCCCATCATCCTCATAACCTCGCCAAACCTTCAACGTACCGGGAAGACGCGGACGTGGGCAGCATCTATTTGATTCGACATGGCCAGGCCTCCTTTGGTGCAGACGACTATGACGTCCTGTCACCGACCGGCGTGCGCCAGGCAGAAGTCCTCGGCCAGCACCTCGCTGAACTGGGTATCCGCTTTGACCGCTGCCTCGCGGGTGACCTGCGTCGCCAACAGCACACGGCCACCAGCGCGCTGGAACAATTCACCGCGCAAGGCCTGTCGGTACCGATGCTGGAAACCGATTGTGCCTTCAACGAATTCGACGCCGACGCCGTGATCCGCGCCCTGCTCCCGGCCATGTTGCCGGACGAACCGGAAGCGCTCGACATCCTGCGCAATGCCGCGCAAAACCGCGGCGAGTTCCAGCGCATTTTCGCTTTGATCATTGAGCGGTGGCTGGCCGGCACTTACGACCCGCCGGGGCTGGAGAGCTGGCTGGGCTTTGTCGAACGGGTTCAGGCCGGATTGCACCGAATCCTCGAACAAGCTGAAAAGAATCAGAAAATCGCCGTGTTCACCTCCGGCGGCACCATCACCGCACTGCTCCACCTCATTACGCAAATGCCTGCGAAACAGGCCTTTGAATTGAACTGGCAAATCGTCAACACCTCGCTCAACCAGCTGAAATTCCGCGGTCGCGAGGTGGCTTTGGCTTCCTTCAACAGTCATGCACACCTGCAACTGTTGAAGGCCCCGGAACTCATCACCTTCCGCTGAGTCCGGATTACTGTGAACCTTGCTGTAATCAACCTGCTCTTATTACCCAAGAAAGGATCGAACCATGACCTCCGTAGCTGATGCCGTACAAGCAATGAAAGCCAAGTTCAACCCAGCCGCTGCTGCCGGTCTGGATCTGGTCTTCGGTTTCCGCATCGACGAGACCAAGAACTTCTCGCTGATCGTCAAGGACAGCACCTGCGAACTGCAAGAAGGCGAGAACCCGGACGCCCAGGTCACTCTGGTGATGGACGGCGAAACCCTGGAAGGCATCGTCGACGGTTCGACCGACGGCATGCAAGCATTCATGGGCGGCAAACTGCGCGCTGAAGGCGACATGATGCTGGCGATGAAACTGTCCGAACTGTTCCCGTCGTAAGACTACGATTCGGAAAAAACAAATCCCGCCTTGGTGGCGGGATTTGTCGTTTCAGGGTCAATGGATGCCGGCGGCGTCCAGCGCCTTGAAGACCTGCCGATCGCCGACCTGGGGCTCACTGTCGGGGTACATCAACTGAACGCCGCCTCCGGGAAGGATTTCACCGGTTTGCGCATCACGCGCGAAGGTGATGACATACCGCTCCCCCTGATACTTCAAGTAGATATTGTAATAATCCTGCGGCTGATCCGGTGCTGCGAAAGCACTGTAACGATAGCGGGGGCTTGGCACCGGCATCGGAGGATCCTTTCGCAACGACTCGCCACTCACGTCAGGATCCGCAGACTCCAAGGCCACAATCGCCGTAGCGACCAATTCATCGTTGTTTGCCGATACCAGAAGTAAAGTCAGGGCGCGTTGCAAGGTAACGGAGCTGACTTCGCCATTCACAACATCACGACGGTACATGCCGTTGTGAAACCACTTAGAGGCGTCAAAGCGGTTTTCTTCCTGGCTCCAATCGCCGTAGAGAACAAATTGAATAAAGGCTGACACTGCGCGTAAGCGCCCAATGCCTTTCGATTTAATGAACGCAGTGTTCACATTCAACTAACAGCCCTTAACGGCGCAGGCTCTGAGCCTCGTCCAGTTCCTTGAATATCCGCACGTAATGCGCATCGGATTCCTGGTTCGGATAAACCAGTTTTGCACTGTTTTTATCGATCAGCTCTCCCGTTTGCGCATCTCGGCTGAAGGTGATGACAAACCGTTGATTTCCCAGATTCAGGAACAGGTTATAGAGATAGACTGGCTTGTCCGGCTTGTCGAACTTGCTGATCCAGTACCTGACACGCCCAGTCAGATCCGGTGGGTCGTTGATAAGCGAGTCGGTATTGACCTGGGGAAAGTCATACTCAAGCGCCACCCCTGCGATGGCGACGAGGTCATCGTTCATGTTCGCCGTAACCGGCAGAGGTTTATTGCGCAGCATGCTTTCGGCGCTTGCTTCGGCCGGGGTTTCCATGAGACGGCGGCTGTACATTCCGCTTGTAAACCAGCGAGTGGCGTCGAAACGATTATCGTCTGGACTCCAGATGCCGTAATACATCATTACTTTCGAGGACATTTCGTCTTCCTTGCCAACGAGATATAGACCCATCAAAACCGCGACGGCCAATAGCCCGATCGCACGAAAAACCGTTGGTTTTTTTATAGTTGAGGTCATTTGGCTGGTTTGTATTCGCACAGCTTTTTGGGAACGCCATCCGGTGTATTGCCAGATCATACGCCATGGACAGCCCCCTCAGCGTCTAGGGGATATCCGAGTGTGTCGTTGTAATGTCCCCGTCCTTGAGCTTGTTTCAACAGCGCGGGATCTTTGCTGGCGGTGCGGTGGGCTGTCAACCGACGCTGGTAATCACTGAGATTCTTGCGGTAGGCACGGCTGGCGGCCTTGTCCGCTTCCTGCTTGGTCGGTGCCTGCTCCACCGCGGCAGGATCTTCGTTGGTTCCATAGGTCTGGTCATACAGACTGCGCCGAGGAAATGCCCACACGGTTGTTCCAGTGGCATCAGCCATTATTTGCGCCAGACTGAGTTCAAAGTGCGGGTCTTCATTTTCCGCTACCTTCACGCTCGCGTTGATCCCTAATCCGGTTCGGCATGCGTAGGAATAGATCTTCGCGCCATAGGCGAACGCGTCAGGCGTAAACATGCGAGCCTGGGCATCACGTAAACGGTAGCTGTCACGTTTGTCCAGCTCGTACCCCAGTTCTATGCTGCCTACAACGCCGTGGGAAAAGAAATCCATTTGCTTGATTTCCCGACTTCTGCGTTTTCGACTCGCGACAAAATCAACCAACTGCGAAATTGAATCGTACTCGCGATACTCGGCACCATAACCCTCGGTCACGATCTTTTTGACTTCAGCCAACAGATTCGGGTCGTACTCATCCTTGAAGATCAGAAATGCCCGTTGAATAGAGTAACTCGGCGTAGACGGTGGATAGCTTTTGAGCTGACGTATGCCCTGGTTGATGAAGTTCATCATGTTGCCCCGCTGGCCACGAATATTCGCGATAAAACCCAGGTAGGACGCTCCCACTACCGTCACATAGTCCTGCGCCAGAGTCCCCTTCACTTGCGTCGTCGCGTGCTGATCGTTCGTCTGGCCCTGATTTTTTTTGGCGTTGCCACGTAAAACCTTCCTTAGTAAGCGATACCCAGAGCATCCAGGTGGGCGGCGGCTTCCTTACCCCATTGCACGACAATGGAGGTCGGATCGGCAGTGAACACGCGTACGGCGTTGCCGTGGTTGTCAGTGTGGCCGACAAGGCGTTGGCCGTCTCCGGTTTCGATGCAATAGAGCATATCGGGAATCGCCTCGCCGGTGGTTTCATCAACCAGTTGGAAGCGTTCGCTGTGTTTGGGCACAGTCACGATAGGCGTGAAGGGTGCGGCGCCGACTTGAGTGCCCACGAACACGTCGCCAGAGCCGGTGATGATCATACCGCCATGGGCGGTGCCACTGCCGAGAAACGCAATGGGTTGGCCATTGATCAGGATGTTGCCGATTCCTTCGGTGACCGAATCACCGCACGCCGTTGATATTCACGTTGGGCGAACCGCTGGTGCTTGGGTTGGTACCGTGACCGGTCACCGGACAGGCATTGAGATCGCTGAGTCGAGCGGCTGGTTTTGCCATCGTCTACTTCCTTGTATTGGCTAGGGCGCGGAATGTACCGGATCTATACCAGGGGTAAAAGTCTATCGCCGCGTATAAAGGCCGAATCTGGCGTAGCGAAGGACGCCGCCAGCAACTCACGGGTATCGGGATGGGCCCGACAATCGCGTCCGAACCTTAGATCGTCGAGCCGCCGCTGCTGAGGATTTCGTTACGCTCAATCACCGCCCCGGTCAACGCACTGCCATCGTCCAAAGTGAAATCACGTCGTTCAGCAGTATCGGTCGCCAACTCCCCTGCATCCGGCAACCCGCCGTAACGCCGCCCGAGCAACCCGGCCAGCAGCACAATACCGAGCACACTCAAACTGCCGCTGATAAATCCACGACTGCTCGACGCCGCATTGTGGCTCTGCAGCAGACGGTTGCACGGCAACCAACGCAAAGTCGGATCGCACAGCAGGACCAGACTTGCGCCCATTTGTTCGATGACATGCGGATGCTAAGGATCGGCGGTACGCAAGACATCGAATGCAGCGCGCGAGGCTCACGAATGGGAGGCCGGTAGTGCCAAGACCCGTAAAAAGAAGACGCTTCGTCGCCGCGCAAAACATTGGCTGACAGAACGTTGACCTCGATCACTGGCGCACGGGTGAGACTGATTAATCTTCCGGCTCCATCGAAGGCCAGGGAAGGCTCACCGGGAGCCTGCGGCTGATCCCATTCAAGGAAGAACTCTCATGCGACCACTCAACATCATTCTGCTGTCGTCGGCATTCAACGGTTTGACTCAACGCGCCTGGCTGGAACTGCGTCAGGCTGGGCATTCGCCCAGTGTCGTGGTGTTTACCGACGAAGCGTCGGTGTGTGAACAGATCGAACGCAGCGGCGCGGATCTGGTGATCTGTCCGTTCCTCAAGGACCGCGTGCCGCAAGTGCTATGGCGCAACACTGAACGTCCGGTGCTGATTATTCATCCGGGCATCGTCGGCGATCGTGGCGCCAGTGCGCTGGACTGGGCGATCACCCATGAGCTGTCGAGCTGGGGCGTGACCGCGTTGCAAGCGGTTGAAGAGATGGACGCCGGCCCGGTCTGGGCGACCTGCGAACTCAACCTGCCGACGGGCCTGCGTAAATCCGAGCTATATAACGGCCGGGTCAGCGACGCGGCGATTCGTTGCATCCGCGAGGTCGTAGAAAAATACGTCGAAGGTTTTGTACCCGTGTCGGTGGACTACACCGACCCGAAAGTGCGTGGGCGCTTGCAGCCGAACATGAAACAGATCGACCGCAGCTTCAACTGGCACGACAGCGCGCACTTCATCAAGCGCTGCATCGACGCGGCGGACGGCCAGCCCGGCGTGCTGGCAAGCCTGGCGGGAGGTCAGTATTACGTGTACGACGCGCACCTGGATTCGCGCACGGGCCTGCCCGGCGTAATTCTCGCCGTGCAGGACGATGCCGTGCTGGTCGCGACCGGCGATCAGAGCCTGTGGATCGGATCGCTGCGGCGCAAACCGCAGCCTGGCGAAGAAACCTTCAAGCAACCGGCGCGGCATGTGCTGGCCGGGCAATTGGCCGATGTGCCGACGCTCGACAGGTCGATTGCTACCCAGCCGTTCAGCGACGCGGCCTATCAACCGATTCGTTACCGCGAATCCGGGCATGTCGGCGAACTGACCTTCGAGTTCTACAACGGTGCCATGAGCACCGAGCAATGCCAACGCTTGGTCCACGCGCTGCGCTGGGCCAAGTCCCGCGACACTCAGGTGTTATTGATCAAGGGCGGACGCGGGAGTTTTTCCAACGGTGTGCATTTGAACGTGATTCAGGCCGCGCAGGATCCGGGGGCTGAAGCCTGGGCGAATATTCAGGCAATCGATGATGTCTGTGAGCAATTACTGACGGCGCGACAACTGGTGGTCAGTGGCGTAACGGGCAGTGCGGGCGCCGGTGGCGTGATGCTCGCGTTGACGGCCGATATCGTCTTTGCCCGGGCCGATATCGTGCTCAATCCGCATTACAAAAGCATGGGGTTGTACGGCTCCGAATACTGGACTTACAGCCTGCCCCGCGCCGTTGGCCCGGCGATGGCCGAGCAACTGACTCAAGCCTGCCTGCCGGTCAGTGCCCACCAGGCCCTGCAACTGGGTATGGTTCAGGAGATCGGCCCGCGTTGCCCGGATGAGTTTTCGCTGTGGCTGCTGCAACGGGCCAACAGCGTTTTGAGTGACCCGACCTATGCCGCTGTGCGTGAACGCAAGGCCCGGGTTGATCAGATGCTGATCCAGCAATGCCGTGAAAGCGAGCTGCAGGAGATGCAGGAAGACATGCTCTACAACCGCAGTGGTTTCGCCGAGAAATGCGCCAATTTTGTTTACAAGCGCAAGGCGTGTGGCACGCCAGCGCGGCTGATCGCGGATTGGGCACGGGTGCATGAGATTGAGCTAACCGACTGATCTTCACCGTTCATGGTGTCCCAATCGCTGGCAAGCCAGACTCCCACAGGATCGACTGGCGCCCACATGCCTGTGTGTGACCACGACACCGTTGGGGGCTGGCTTACCAGCGATGATCGATGACGCGGTAGCCAGAGCGCCCTTACAATGCGCCCACCTCAAACACCGGCCCGCCCATGGACATCGACCTCGCCCGCACCTTTCTGGAAATCGTCCGCCACGGCAGCCTCGCCGCGGCGGCGCAGAAGCTGTTCGTCACACAAACGGCAATCACTGCCCGGGTGCAGAAACTCGAAAGCCAGTTGGGGAGCACCCTGTTCGTGCGCAATCGGGCCGGGGCGAAACTGACGCCCAACGGCGAGGCCTTCGTGGTCTACGCCAATCAACTGGTGCAGACCTGGGAGGCCGCGCGCCGCGATTTGCCGCTGCCCGAGGGTTATCACAACGTGCTGCACATCGGCGGTGAAGTCAGCCTGTGCAATCCGCTGATGCTCAGCTGGGCCGCCGAACTGCGCGAGAAAATTCCTGGGCATGCCTTGCGCATGGAAATCCGCGACGGCGAAAACCTGCTGCGCCAACTCGAACTCGGTGTGCTCGACGCGGCGCTGGTCTATCAGCCGGAATACTGGCCGGGGTTGCAGGTCGAGCAGGTGCTGGAAGAAAAACTGATCCTGGTGCGCGCGCCTGATCGCCCGGATCCCTACGTCTACATCGACTGGGGCCCTGATTTTCGCCGCCAGCACGATGCCGCTCTGCCGGAAAAAGCCAAAGCCGCGCTGAGTTTCAACCTCGGCCCTCTGGCCCTGCAATACATCCTCGAACACGGTGGTAGCGGCTACTTCCGCACTCGCGTCGTGCGCACCTACCTGGAGAGCGGCGCCTTGGAACCGGTGACCAAAGCCCCTGAATTCGGTTACCCGACCTATCTGGTGTACTCGCGCGATCGCGACTCGGCGACGCTGCAACAAGCCTTCGATCTGCTGCGCGAAGTGATTCGCAACGATGACGACTGGTCGCAACGCTGGAACCCCTTGAGTTAAGGCGGCCGCTATACAGGCGATCATGGCGCATGTGACCTCAAGGTCTGGCCTGCATAAACGACCGAATCGGCTAATCTGCCGGGTATAACAACGATCCCCGCAGGTGACGCAGTGAGGCAGACCACCGAGGCATTTCGCAGCCGCTACCGTGCGGCGATCCATCCGCGTTACAACCCGTGGTTGCATGGCGCCTTCGTGCTGCTGTTCGGCGTACTGGCCATCAGCATGTTCTGGAGCAATGTGCAGCAGGTACAACCGCTGCAATGGCTGACCGTGCCGCTGACCCTGCTGTTCTTCAATTTCGGCGTGTATTGGGTGCATCGCCATCTCGGCCATCATAAAAAAGCCTTCGCGAAAATGTTCTACGCCCGACATGCGGGCGATCATCACAGTTTCTTCACCCCCGGCCACATGACCTACGACAGTCCCCGCGACTGGCGGGTGATTCTGTTCCCGGCCTGGCTGATCGTGATCCACACACTGTTCATCACCCTGCCGGTGTGGTGGCTGCTCGCGCAGGCCAATGTCAACGTTGCCGGGCTGTTCGGCGGCTGCATGGTGTTGGGCTATCTGACCTACGAGGTGTTTCACGCCTGCGAGCATCTGCCGCCGAACAATCCGCTGGCCCGGCTGCCATGGATCCGCCAGATGCGTCGCCTGCACGAATTGCATCACCGCCGCGAGCGCATGCAGGAATGCAACTTCAACATTGTCTTGCCCTTGATGGACTACCTGTTCGGCACCCTTTACTGGGAGCCGGAAACCACCCCTTTGAGCTATTCGAGAATGCCCATGACGCGCATGCAGCACCAGATCGATATCGCCGGTGAACCGATGGCTGTGCTTGCTTACGCCACCAGCGTCAGCCGCTGGCCAGAGTGGCACCCGTCTTCGCTGAAAATCAACGGCCCGCAGGGGCCACTGCATGCGGGTTCACACTTCGAGGAGGATATTCATGCGGGTGGCCGGCCAGGTCACTTGAGCTGGGAAGTCACTGAGTATCTGCCCGGTCGGCGCTGGTGCGCGCGGGCTCAGGGTGATCATGGGTTGTCATTGTTGCTCCGTTACGAATGCTCGACCGAAGGCAGCGGTACACGGTTTGTGCGCACGCTGGAGTATCGCTTCGAGGGTCTGGGCATGCGCATCGCCAATCAGTTGCTGCTCAAACGCCGTATTGGTCGCGAGTCGACGGCGTCAATGCTCGCGCTACGCGACATGGCCACGCAATCCATCGCATCGGCGAGGGCAAGCGCATGAAGTGGCGACATGGGTTGGTGCTGCTGATCATCCTCGTTTTCGCGTTTTTGTTGCTGATGCCCACCCGGGTTGAGCCGGTTGCCTGGAAACCACAGACCGCGCCGTCGCTGACCAATGGAATCTACGCCGAAAACCAAAAACTCAAAGGCGTTGCGCAGGTCGGCCCGAGTGACATCGAAGGGCCGGAGGCGCTGCTGCTGGAAGGTGACTTTCTGATCACCGGATTGCATGACGGTCGGCTGATTCGCAGCAGTCTCGACGGTCAGGAACGCCAAGTGCTCGCAGATACCGGCGGACGTCCCTTGGGTCTGGCCCGACATCCCAATGGTTTGCTGGTGATCGCCGACGGCGTCAAAGGTTTGCTCTCGCTCGATGCACAAGGACGCTTGATTCCCCTGGCTACAGCCGCCAATGGACTGGCGTTCGGTTTCACCGATGATGTGGCCATTGATCAATCCGGGCATTACGCCTACTTCAGTGATGCCTCCAGCCGTTGGGGTTACGGCCATGACGGCGAGGCGATTATCGAGCATGGCGGTGACGGACGTCTGTTGCGCTATGACTTTCAGACCGGCAAAACCAGTGTGCTGCTGGACAAACTGGAGTTCGCCAACGGCGTGACCCTCGGCCCGGATGACGCCTATGTATTGGTCAACGAAACCGGCGCTTACCGCATCAGCCGCTACTGGCTGACCGGGTCCAAGGCCGGCACCCATGACCTGTTCATCGACAATTTGCCGGGGCTGCCGGACAACCTCGCCTTCAACGGCAGCGACCGGTTTTGGGTGGCGCTGTATGCACCGCGCAATGCCTTGCTCGATGGCACAGCCGGGTATCCGCTCGTACGCAAGATGATCGTGCGAGCGCTGACCGTGTTGCCCAAACCGATGGAAAAGCGCGGGTTTGTGCTGGGGCTGGATCTGGACGGCAAGGTGATTGCCAATTTGCAGGATGCCAGCAGCGGTAATTACTCACCGATTACGACGGCGCGTGAGTATGGGGCGTGGTTGTATTTCGGGTCGTTGAAGGCTTCGCATATGGCGCGTTTGCCGTTGGCAGATGCGCTTAAGTGAGCCCGCAGTATGAGCACTGGATTGACCGACGCTATCGCTGGCAAGCCTGCTCCCACGCGGTTTGTGAAACATCGAAAATCATTCGATAACCACAAACCTTTGGGAGCTGGCTTGCCAACGATGGCGGTTGGTCAGTTGCTGGACTTGTCGAACTTGTCGGGATCTTCGTCCTTCGGCAACCCCTCCAGCCCGGCATCTTCGTCCGGGTGAAAGGTGGTATGCGTCGGGCTATTGGGCTCGGGATGCGTCGGAACGGGGTCGAATGCGCCCTGCTCTTCACTGGGGAATTTGGGATCGGTCATGGGGCACCTCGCAAGGAGTCGATGAATTCGGACTCTGAACATTCGAGGTGCCGGGCGTGGTTGTCGTTCCAGTCAATCTACAACCGTAGGTCGGCGGATCAGGACGGGGGCTGCAAATGACTGACGATCTCGTCTTTGACCTTCAGACGCTTTTCTTTAAGTTTTTTCAGTTCATCGTCGCTGGGGGCATCCGAGGTGGCCGTTTCGGCCTTGACCACATCGGCATCAGCCTGGGAGTACTTGTTGATCAATGAATCCAGTCGTGGATCCTGGGTGCGTTTTTGCTGGATCTCTTCCTTCGTGCAGCTCAAGTCCTGAAACAGGTCATGGGGAACCGGCATGGAACACCTCCATCAGTTGATCGGGAGGCCAACGCGACCGATTGCGCTGGCCAGTTATCAGAATGGCCTTGGTTGAACGGTTCTGTCGACCACCTGTCAGACCAGCGGCGCCCGTTCGTCGCCCTGTCGCAAATGCGATAAAACCTTTGCTCCCGACGCGCCCTCCACTCCATAACGCTCACAACAAACTGCGTGGAGAGACACACATGGACGGATTCAACCTGCGTCACCTGGTACTGGCTGTTACTTTGAGCACCGGCATGGGCAGCGCCTTCGCCGCCACCGACAATAACTTCGTCGATAGCGCCACCGCCGGCGGCATCGCCGAAATTGAGACAAGCCGCCTCGCCCTGGAAAAAAGCCAATCGGCCGACATCAAGGCCTTCGCCAACATGATGATCACCGATCACAGCAAGGCTAACGATGAGCTGGCCACAATTGCCAAGGCCAACGACATCGAAGTGCCGGACAGCACAACCCTGATCAAGCTGGCCAAGGAAAAGATCCTCGACATGCGTGATGAATCCTTCGACCCGGCCTACGCCAACAACCAGGTCAAGGCTCACGAAGAAACCATCGAGCTGTTCAAGAAAGAAGCCAACACCGTGACGGATGACAAGGCAAAAGGCGCGACCGAACTCAAAGCGTTTGCACAGAAAATGCTGCCGGCACTGGAAAAACATCTCGCTGCGGCCAAAGACCTGCAGGCCAAACATCCCAGCAAATAGAGGCCTTTGCCCGCACCCGGAGATGATATAGATCACTGAGTGGTGTTCTTTCGAGAGCACCCACTTCAAAGCCCACCATTTGATCCCTACCCCTTTGGGGAGAGGGGGACAAAACCCATTGGTACACACCAAACCTGTGGCAGCCAGCCTGCTAGCGATGAAGCCATTCGAGACAGCACATTTACCGACTCAAGGCTCGGGCAAGGAATGGCGCAGTCCGGCTCTTCCTGCTCGTAGCGACTTTCTGCGGCGTACCCGCCGCAACTATCTTGCCGCCCTGATCCCCCGCCCCCGGGCCGATGTCGATCACCCAGTCGCTCTGCGCGACCACGCGCATTTCATGCTCGACCACGATCACCGTATGTCCCGCCGTCACCAGTGCATCCAACTGCTCCAGCAACCGATCGACATCGCGCGGATGCAGTCCGGTGGTCGGCTCATCCAGCACATACAAGGTGGCGCCGCGCTGATTGCGCTGCAACTCGGTAGCCAGTTTGATCCGCTGCGCCTCACCGCCGGACAGTTCCGTGGCTGGCTGCCCCAGGCGCAAATAACCCAGACCGATGTCGCGCAGCACCTCCAGTGAACGCCGAATGCCCGGTTGCTCGATAAACACGCTCACCGCCTCATCGACAGTCAGTTGCAACACCTGAGCGATGCTCAAGCCTTGCCACATTATCGCCAGCGTCTGCGGGTTGTACCGTGCGCCATGACAGGTTGGGCACGGTGCATACACGCTGGGCATGAACAGCAATTCGACACTGACAAAGCCTTCCCCCTCGCACGTCGCGCAACGCCCCTTGGCGACGTTGAAGGAAAACTGCCCGGCGTCATAACCCGCCGCCCGCGCCTCGGGTGTCGCGGCGAACAGCTTGCGCACGTTGTCGAATAACCCGGTGTAGGTCGCCAGATTGGAACGTGGCGTGCGACCGATGGGTTTCTGATCGACTTGCACCAGTCGCTTGATCGAATCCAGTCCGGCGCTGACTTGCCCGCCGCTGACCTGCGGTGCGTCGTCTTCGAGGGTGAGTTCTTCCGGCTCGTTATCAACCGCCGGCCGCCCCAGTTGCGCGCCGACCAGTTCCAGCAACGCCTGACTGACCAGACTCGATTTCCCGGAACCGGACACGCCCGTCACCGAAGTGAAGCAACCCAAGGGAAACTCCGCGCTGAGATTGGTCAGGTTGTTGCGGGTGATACCGTCGAGTTTCAGCCACGCTGTCGGCTTGCGCGCCGTCCGCGTCTGCCGTTGCGCTTCGGCAAACAGATAGGCGCGCGTCTGCGAATGCTCAATGTCGGCCAACCCCGCCGGTGGGCCGCTGTATAACACTTGACCGCCCTGCTCGCCCGCCGCCGGCCCGACGTCGATCAACCAGTCGGCACGGCGCATGGTTTCCAGATCATGCTCGACCACAAACAGCGTATTGCCCTCGGCTTTCAAGCGCTGCAAGGCTTCGAACAAGGCCTCGCCGTCCGCCGGGTGCAAACCGGCGGACGGTTCGTCGAGCACGTAAATCACGCCGAACAATTGCGAGCCCAATTGCGTGGCCAGTCTCAAGCGCTGCAACTCCCCGGACGACAAGGTCGGCGTGCTGCGCTCCAGCGCCAGATAACCGAGGCCCAAATCGGTCAGGGTACTGACCCGCTCGAGCAAGTCCTCGGCAATACGCTGTGCTGCCAGGCGTTTTTCCAGGGACAGGTTCGGGGTGTGCCGCACGTCCGGCGCGCTCGTGTGCCCACTGGCGCCGTGGGCCACACGCTGCTGACGGGCTTCGCGAGTCTGCGCATGGCTCAGGGTTTCGCCGCTCTCTTCGGCGTGGTCCAGATAGCTGGTGGCCGCCACGGGTTTCAGTACCTCTGCCACTTGCAGCAACGGCATCTGCGACAACTCGCCGATGTCATACCCGGCGAACGTCACCGACAACGCCTCGCGCTTGAGGCGTTTGCCCTCACACAGAGGACAAGGACTGCCGAGCATGAACTGCGAAACACGCTTCTTCATCAGCGCACTTTGCGAGTGGGTGAAGGTGTGCAGAATGTAGCGCCGGGCGCCGGTGAACGTGCCTTGGTAACTCGGCTCCATCTTGCGCTTGAGGGCAACGCGGGTTTCTTCCGGGGTCAGCCCGGCGTACACCGGAACGGTTGGGGTTTCTTCGGTAAACAGAATCCAGTCACGCTGCTTTTTCGGCAGCTTGTGCCACGGGATATCGACGTCGATGCCCAGGGTCACGAGAATGTCGCGCAGGTTCTGGCCTTGCCACGCCAATGGCCAGGAAGCCACCGCGCGTTGGCGAATGGTCAGGCCAGGATCAGGCACCATCAAGGCTTCGGTGACTTCATACACCCGGCCAAGCCCATGACACTCAGGGCACGCGCCCTGCGGGGTATTGGGCGAAAAATCCTCGGCATACAGCATCGCCTGCCCCGGCGGATAACTGCCGGCACGCGAATAAAGCATACGGATCAGGCTCGACAACGTGGTGACGCTGCCCACCGATGAACGCGTGCTCGGTGTACCGCGCTGTTGTTGCAGAGCCACGGCAGGCGGCAGGCCTTCGATGGAGTCGACATCCGGCACGCCCACCTGATCGATCAGGCGCCGCGCATACGGCGCCACTGATTCGAAATAACGCCGCTGGGCTTCGGCATACAACGTCGAGAAGGCCAGCGATGACTTGCCCGAACCCGACACCCCGGTGAACACCACCAACGCATCGCGGGGAATGTCGACGTCAACGTTCTTAAGGTTGTGTTCACGGGCACCGCGCACCCGAACCATGCCAGTGAGTGCTTTGGAGGTACGCTTGGAAGTCATCAGCCTGCCTTGGTAATGGAATGTTCAAGCTCAGCCACTGAGCACGTCACGAATCATCTGCAACAACGCTTCCGGGCTGTAAGGCTTGCTGAGCAAATGCGTGTCGGGGCTCAGTTGGTGATTGCGCGAGATGATGTCGCGGGTATGCCCGGAGGTGAACAACACCGCCACCGGTGGTACCTGCACTTTGGACCAGACAAACAGATCGGAGCTTTTGATCAGCCCCGGCATGACCACGTCGGTGAAAATCAGGTCCACGTCGCAGCCTTCGAGCAACATCTGCATCGCCACGTCGCCATTGCCGGCGGTCAGCACGCGATAACCTTCCTCGCGCAGCAACTCGACCGCCGAAGCGCGCACCGCGTCGTTATCCTCGACCACCAAAATTGTCTCGTGACCACCCCCCAACTGACTTTCGATGTTCGGCGCTTCTTCGCGGATCGGTCGCAGGCTGCGTGCAAAGTACAACTGCACGCGTGTTCCCTCACCTGGCGCACTGTCGATCTCGACGTGCCCGCCGCTCTGTTTGACGAAACCGAAGACCATGCTCAGGCCCAGCCCCGTGCCTTGACCGTCAGCCTTGGTGGTAAAAAACGGCTCGAACACTTGTTCCAGCATCTGTGGCGGGATGCCGGGGCCCGTGTCGCTGACTGCGACCCGGACAAACTCTCCGGGGGTGATGCCCTTACCGACACAGAACTCGCCATCGAGAGCAACGTTGGACGCACTGAGCACAATGGTGCCCTCGCCCTTCATCGCATCCCGTGCGTTGATGGCCAGATTGAGAATGGCGTTTTCCAACTGATTGCGGTCGACGTTGATGTGCCACGGTGCTTGCGGCAGTTGCACATCAATCTGAATGGTTTCGCCCAGCGCCCGTTGCAGTAATTCACCGACACCTTCGAAAATCTGCTGCAGATTACACACCGCCGGTGACAACGGCTGACGCCGGGCAAACGCGAGCAATTGCGAAGACAACTTGGCCCCCCGCTCAACCGCCGCCAACGAAGCGCTGACCCGACGCTGCACGTTGGCGTTATTGGGCTCATGGCGAGCCAGCAAATGCAGATTGCCGGCGATCACCTGCAACAGGTTATTGAAGTCGTGAGCGACGCCACCGGTCAGCCCGCCGATGGCTTCCAGCTTCTGTGACTGGCGCAACTGCTCCTCGGCGGCCAGTCGCGCACCGACTTCATCGGCGACACGCTGTTCGAGGTTGCGCGTGAATTTGAGCAGGGATTCTTCGGCAATCTTGCGCTCATGAATATCGATCAACACACCGGGGAAGCGAAACGGCTCGCCCTGCTCGTTGAATTCACAGGCTCCGCTGGCCTGTACCCACATATAATTGCCGTCCGGGCGCAAAACCCGGTATTCAGCGTTGTACGGCTCGCCGGTCTGCAATACCTGATTGACCCGCTCCTGCACCCAGGCCAGATCATCAGGGTGGATCCTGGCTTCGGTGAGTTTCTGAGGCAGATCGGTCAGATCCTGATCCGCCGGGTACGAGAACGTCCGAGCAAAACGCTCATCCGCCGACAACACATCATTGCGCACATCCCAGACAAACGAGCCGAGCAAGGCGCCGGCATTCAGCGCCAGACGCACCCGCTCATTATCGGCGCGATACGCATCTTCAGCGGCTTGGCGCAGACGCTCGGAGCGCATGAACTCCGTGGTATCAACCACTATCGCCATGACCCCGGACGGCACCCCTTCATCGTTGGCGACAGGGCTGTAGTACAAATCCAGGCAGACTTCTTCGGGAATGCCATCACGCAGCAGCACCATGTCTTTATTGCGAAACGACAAGGTGCCACCGGCAAGACAGGTATCGACGACATGGCGGTTGAACTCGGCGACTTCCGGCCAGCCCAGCTCCACCGGTGAGCCCAACAAAAATGGATGGCGGCCACCGGCAAACGTCGAATAGGCGTCGTTGTAGATCATGTAGCCAGCACGGCCCCAGAGCATGACCAACGGCAACGGCGATGCCAGCATCATTTGCACGGTGCTGCACAGGCTGGCGGGCCATGTCTCCAGCGGCCCCAGTTCGGTTTGACGCCAGTCGAACGCGCAAATGCGTCCGGCCATTTCGCCTTTCCAACCTTCACAACCGTGGCTATCGGATAAAAACTGCATCGCCTGACTCAGTGTCCTGTGGTGGTTGCCCGATCAATCACTACGCCAAAACGACGCGGCGTCCTTGTGTTTCGAGCATCGCAGGTCGTATTGGTTTCATAAGAGGTATAGCCGGTTTCATATCCGCTTCAGGTTCAAACCCCGATCAGATGTTTCAGCGGGTGATAGCCCGTTTTCATCTTGGCGGCAACGTCGAGAATCGCTTTCTCGATGCCGTTCAGGTGCACGCACGTCAACTCGATCGCGGCGCTCTGATCGCCGGCCTCGATGTACTCGATCAGACGCAGGTGTTCGTTGTCGCGGCAGGCTTCGTGACTGTCGTCGTCCAATGCGGCGATGTACAGGGAGGCACGGGAAATCAGCTTCTGAAACCAGTCGAGCAGTACCGGGTTATTCAGGCTGCGTGCAAGTTTGAGGTGGAACTCACCAAGCAGATGAATCAGCCGCTCGTGGTCGCCGGCTTCATGGGCTTGATCTTCCAGCAACAGGTGATCGCGCAGCACCTGCATCGCCGCAGCGTCCTTGCGTCGACACAGCTCGGTGACAATACCGATCTCGATCAGACGGCGGGTTTCGAACAGCGAACGAATTTCTTCGTTGCTGGGCAACGACACCGATGCCCCTTTGTTGGGCTCGGTGGTCACCAGGCCCTCGGCTTCCAACTGCTTGAGCGCGGCCCGCACTGAGGTGCGGCTGACATTAAATAATTGCGCGAGCGAGGCCTCGCCCAGTTTCATTCCCGGACGCAGTGAGCGCTTGCAGATCGCCTCGTAAACCCCTTGGTAGACGCGGTCGACCGTGGTTTCCAGTTTCTTTTCGGTCACTCGAAAGCTCCTTCATTGCTGGCAACGCTGCCGTGGCGCATGAACCGTGGCGCAGAATATCGCCTTCGGCCCCAAGATGCAGGCTCTTGATTGCAAGTCGTGACCGGGGTGGGTCGAGAAATGTCCGGGCAAAAAAAATCGCAGCCTGCGGCAGTGGCTTGGAAAGGTCATCCCAAGGCGCTGCCGCAAGCTGCGATCTTTTGACGTCCGCGGTTAATCCGTGCCGTATTTCGGCGAGCGTGGTCCGTACAGCAGGCCTGCCGGGTGCCCGGCTGACAACAGACGATTGCTCGCCACACCGGCAATCGGATAACCGGCATCGGTCGAGCTGTTGATGATCTGCTTCACCGCTGCCGTGATCAGCATGCCGATCAGGCCGCCGCCGCCGTTATTGTTGCCCTCTTCGCTCGACGCCCGAGCGGAGCCGGTCCACAAGGTAGTGCCGGATTTCAGGTCGACCAGTTTCGCCGTCGCAGTGACTGCGGTTTCGCTGCTGATCACCATGTAACGCGTACCGTACTCGGTCACGGTGATGTACAGCGCCGCATCCGCGCCGAAGATTTCCTTGAGCTTGTTGGGCGGTGCCTGATGGATATCGTCTGGCGTGGTCAGGCCGTTCTGACGGAACGTCTCATCAACCAGTGCTATCGGCAGCACGTAGTAACCGGCTTCCGCCAGCGGGAACGTCACTTGCGACAACAGGCTGTACGACGCCTTGACGTCCGGCGAGGTGTTCAGCGGCGGGAGCACCAGAATGCTCTTCGGGCGCGCTTGTTTGTACGCCGAGTAATCCACGGTCTTGGGTTTTACGCAGCCACCAAGCATGGTCAGCGCCAGCACGCCCACCAGCAGTTTCACCGCACGCGGGATCATTTCGCATCTCCGGTCTTGGCGTTTTTAAGCAGGAAATCCATGTACGTGCCGGACTCTGGGAACAGGGTCTTTTCGGTACGGAACTGCTGCACCATCTGATCGTCTTTTCCCATGCTCAGGTACAGCAGACCGAGGTGCGCGTGGTATCCCGGCGGCACGGCCTTACCCGTGGAGCGGATCTTCTGCAAATCGGCTTCCAGTGCTTCTGCCTGGGCTTCTTTCGGTGTTTCGCTTTTGAAGTACTCGTAGACCTGGGGTTCGTAGCCTTCCCACTGATACAGGGTTTGCGGGCTGCTGCAACCGGCCAGCAGAGCACTGGCGGCCAGCGTCAGGGCCATCAGCGACCGCGACAAAGTCGAATTCATTGGATGTTGCTCCTTGCAATGGGCGTCAATCAGTTGCCCGGTTTCCAGGCACCGGCGTTCATGCCATCAACCAGACGATTGATCGCCTCGCGCATAGCCAGATCCAGGACTTTGCCGTTGAGGGTGGAGTCGTAAGCAGCGGTGCCGCCGAAGCCGATGATTTCGCGGTTGGACAAGGCGTACTCGCCGGCGCCCTGGGTCGAATACACCACTTCGGAGGTGCTGATGTTGACGATATTCAGGTTGACCTTGGCGTAAGCGATCTGGGTCTTGCCACGACCAAGAATGCCGAACAATTGGTGGTCGCCAATCTCTTTGCGACCGAATTCGGTGACGTCACCGGTGACCACATAATCGGCGCCTTTGAGACGCTGAGCCTGGCCCTTGATCGCGGCTTCCTGCTGGATTTCGCCCATGTTGTCGCGATCGAGCACGGAGAAACGGTTGGTCTGCTGCAAATGCGTGATCAGGATGGTCTTGGCCTGACCGCCGAGACGGTCGACACCGTCGGAGAAGATCCCACGCATGTAGCTGGAGCGATTATCAAACTTGCCCACCGCCATCGGCACGCGAACGCCAGTCCAGACTTGAGTGGCGCTTTCTACCTTGGCCACCGGCAGCGCGCGGGAGCTTTCGGTGGCGCAACCGGCAAGCGTGCCGGCGATGGTGCCAAGCACGGCGATTGCAACGCCTGAGACCAGCATCCGAGAGATCATTCTCACTGAATATTCCTTCTTGAAAAACGGTGTGTCCCGGCACGGTAACGTGATGGGGCGCGGAAAAGGGGCCGCATTATGACAAAGTGCCATCATTGATGACAGGTTTTTTTGACGCCAGTGAATTGGCTTTCCGATTTCAACTCCCACAGGGTCTTAGGGGGTTGTCAACTGTCAGGAATGACAGTTTACGAGGGGCTATTACAGGCATAGGTTGAGGTTGTCGTTGAACACTCTTCATATTGATGGCACTCGCTGCCCAGGAGCTTCACATGTTGACGGAACACCTTCTGCCCCAAACAAAAACCAATCCTTCCTCCGGCACCGTATCTGCCGATGTTCAGGGTGAGCCGACGTTCAATGCCGATGGCTTCAATTTCGCCTACGACTACTACACCACGGATAAAAAACTGCGCCTGACACTCAGCGCCGTTCAGACGATCGAGGATGATCAGGGAAACAGGGTTATCAGAGGCATAGAAATGGTCTTCAATTCCGACATCGTCAGTGGGACCCACGCCATCAAGGACGGTAATTTTTCTGCAACGTGGTGGACAATGAGGGCCGAAGGAGACGACACCTTGTTCCATACCTATAACGCGGACGACGGATCAGTCGCTCTGTCTTTTGATCACGATCAGGAACTCTACGAAGGCAGTTTTACCTTTGAGTCCAAAGGGCCGGGGTCTGCCAGCGCAATCATCAGATCGGGCAGTTTCTCGATCCAGGGTCGGGATAACTTCACGCTCTAAAAAAGGGTTGCCGCTTTGTGTGGAGCTGCTGAAGGCTGAGATCTTTCGATCGTTTTTTTAGATCAAAAGATCGCAGCCTGCGGCTGCTTGTACAGGGTTTGGTGTTCCGGCAGGGATAAAGTTGATCAATGAAAGTCGCGGCTCTGCACGCGGATGCCGTTGAGCAACGGGCTCAGGTCGCTCAGGCGGCCGGCGATCAGGTGGCGCACTTCGCCCTCGCGCTCCCAGCGGCCATCAACCTTGAGCAATTGCGAGCCGACCAGTACCTGGCGTTGACGCTCGGCCAGATCGCGCCAAACCACCACGTTGACGTTGCCGAACTCGTCTTCCAGGGTCACAAACGTCACGCCGCTGGCGGTGCCTGGCCGTTGGCGTCCGGTCACCAACCCAGCGACGCTGACCGGGCGCCCGTGTTCGATTTCGAGCAACTCCTGCGAACTGCGGCAACGCCGCGCCTTCAGCTCGTCGCGCAACAACGCCAGCGGATGCGGCCCCAATGTGGTGCCAACGGTCGTGTAATCGGCGTGCAGATCCTCGCCGACGCTGGGTTTGGGCAGCACCACGTCGGGCTCTTCCTGACTCGGTAGCCCGGCGAACAGCCCGAGTTGCTTCTGCACCCCGGCCACTTCCCAGCGCGCCCGATGCCGATGACCGGCCAGGCCGCGCAACGCCCCGGAATCGGCCAGCAATGCTTGCGCTCGACTGTCGAGCCCGGCCCGTTCACCCAGATCGGCAACATCGGCGAACGCCCCACGCACTCTTGCGACTTCGATGCGACGGGCATCGTCCTCGCGAAACCCCTTGATCATGCGCAGGCCCATGCGGATCGCCGGTTGTGCGCCGGTGATGGGTTCCAGGCTGCAATCCCAGTCACTGGCACGCACATCCACCGCACGGATCTGCAACTGATGCCGACGGGCGTCCTGGAGAATCTGGTCCGGGCTGTAGAAGCCCATCGGCCAACTGTTGATCAGCGCACAAGCGAACGCCGCCGGTTCGTGGCACTTGAGCCAGCAACTGGCATACGTCAACAAGGCGAAACTGGCAGCGTGGGACTCAGGAAAGCCGTAACTGCCGAAACCTTTGATCTGCTCGAAAATCTGCGCGGCGAATTCCGGCGTGTAACCGTTTTTCTTCATGCCGGCGGCGAGTCTCTCCTTGTGTGGCTCCAGCCCACCATGACGCTTCCACGCGGCCATGGAGCGGCGCAACTGATCGGCTTCGCCGGGGCTGTAATCAGCGGCGACAATGGCGATCTGCATCACCTGCTCCTGAAACAGCGGTACGCCAAGGGTGCGTTTGAGCACCACTTCCAGTTCCGGCGACGGGTAGGTCTCCTCCTCTTCCTTGTTTCGGCGGCGCAGGTACGGATGCACCATTCCACCCTGAATCGGCCCCGGCCGGACGATAGCCACTTCAATCACCAGATCGTAGAACTTCGCCGGCTTCAGGCGTGGCAGCATCGACATCTGCGCCCGGGACTCGATCTGGAACACGCCGATGGTGTCGGCGCGGCTGATCATCTCGTAGGTGGGTTTGTCCTCGGGCGGAATCGTCGCCAGGCTCAGATCCAGATGGCGATGACGGCGCAGCAAATCGAAACAGCGGCGGATCGCACTGAGCATACCGAGGGCGAGGATATCGACCTTGAGCAGCCCGACCGCGTCGAGATCGTCCTTGTCCCACTGAATGATCGTGCGGTCGGCCATCGCCGCGTTCTCCACCGGCACCAGACTGTCCAGGGGCTGTTCGGAAATCACGAAACCGCCGGGGTGCTGCGACAGATGCCGGGGGAAACCGATCAGTTGCCCGGTCAGGCTCAGCACCCGGCGCAACACCGGGCTGTCAGGGTCGAACCCGCCTTCCAGCAAGCGCGCCAGCGGCGGCGTTTCATCACTCCAGTGGCCGCAGCAATCGGCCAGTGCGTTTATCTGATCTGGCGGCAGGCCCAAGGCCTTGGCCACATCGCGCACCGCGCCGGCGGCGTGATAGGTGCTGACCACCGCCGTCAGTGCCGCACGATGTCGGCCGTAGCGGCGGAACACGTATTGCAGGACTTCTTCGCGGCGTTCGTGCTCGAAGTCGACGTCGATGTCCGGCGGCTCGTTGCGTTCCCTGGACATGAAGCGTTCGAACAGCAGCGTGGTGCGATCCGGGTCGATTTCCGTAATGCCCAGGGCAAAGCACACCGCCGAATTGGCCGCCGAACCACGGCCCTGACAAAGAATCTTTTGCTCGCGGGCGAAGCGCACCACGTCGTGCACGGTGAGGAAGTAGCTTTCGTAGCCGAGTTCGGCGATCAGTTCCAGCTCATCGTCGATCTGCTTGAGCACTTTGGCCTGCGGACCTTTCGGCCAGCGCCAGGCGATGCCCTCTTCGGTCAGGTGACGCAACCAGGTACTGGCGCTATGCCCCTCAGGCACCAGCTCCTTGGGGTATTGATAACGCAACTGCCCCAGGTCGAAAGTGCAGCGTCGGGCCAGGTTCACCGAGGCCTGCAGCAAAGCCGGCGGATAGACCTCGCGCAGCACCTCGACGCTGCGCAAATGCCGCTCGCCATTGGGGTGCAGACGCAGACCGGCCTCGGCCACCGGGACGTGATGACGGATCGCCGTCATGGTGTCCTGCAGGGCCCGGCGGCCACGGGCGTGCATGTGTACATCGCCGCTGGCCACCGGCGTGATTCCCAGCTCAGCGGCCAGACTCGACAACGCCGCCAGCCGCCGCTGATCGTCCTGCCCACGGTGCAACTGCACCGCCAGCCACAGCCGTTCGCCGAAGGTTTGCTTCAACCAGCGGCCCTCTTCCCTGTCGTCCACCGAGTCCGGCACCCACAACACCAGCAACCCGGGCAGCGCTTGGCTGAAATCCTCGCGCAGCACCTGGTACTGGCCTTTCTGCGTGCGCCGCCGGGCACGGGTGATCAAACCGCACAACGCCTGATAACCCTCGAGGTTCTCCACCAGCAGCACCAGTTTCGGACCGTTTTCGATGCGCACTTCACTGCCGATGATCAGCGGCAGTTCAACGGATTTCGCCGCTTGCCAGGCACGCACAATTGCGGCCAGCGTGCATTCATCGGTGATCGCCAGTGCCTGATAGCCGTGTTGTTTCGCCCGCTGGAACAGTTCCAGCGCACTGGACGCACCACGCTGGAAACTGAAGTTCGACAGGCAGTGCAACTCGGCATAACCATCGCTCATGCAAACCAGCCTTGCAGCCACAACGGACCACCCTCGCCCACGGTTCGATAAGCCCAGCCTTGCTGACCGGCGCGGTTCTGGATCAGGTAATAATCGCGGCGCACATCGTCACCGTCCCACCAGCCTGATTCGATGCGCTCCGGGCCCATGAGAATACGCGCCGAACCTTGCGCCACGCTCTGCGGTTCGCCCAACAACCAGCCCGGCCGATAGACGCTGGGCAAACCTGCACAGCGTTGTTTGTCGACGCCGTTCTGCCAGGCGCACTCCGGTCGGTGATCGGCCTGAAAGCGCAGCCCTTGCACCGCTTCATCGCCCAGCCGTGCGCGCAGACGCTCGCGCAATTGCTCCCATGGCAAGGTTTGTTGCGGGCGGTCATCGAACAGCTCCTGAAACTGCGGCACAAAACTCGGCAGATCTTCGGCGCGCAAACGAAAACCGCGTACCGGCGCTTCGACCTGCACTTGTTCCAGTCGCCCACGGGCCAGTTCGAAGAGCATCGCCGGATCGCGCTCGGCGCTGAGCAAGCCGACTTTGATCACTGTGTCCGGCAACCCGGCGTGTTCAAGATGCAAATCGAACCGCTGCACGCCGCTGTCGCGTCCGCAAAGGAATGCCGACAGGTCAGCGGTCAAACGTCGTAACGGGAACAGCAGCGCCTGATGGGATTGCACGTCGAAATTGAGTTCGATGCGCACATCGAAACGGTCCGGCGGCAGGTAGAACGCCAGCGCGAGTGGGCGTGCGCCGGACAAGGTGTCGAGGTGCTTGAACATCTGCGCCTCGAAGCGTCGGGCCAGCGCCTGACGCGGCAAGCTTTGCACCTGACTGAGGTTGCGCAGGCCCATGCGCGACAACGCCGTGGCCACAGCCGGCTCCAAGCCAACGCGATCGACGGGCAATTGCCCGAGGTGATGCCGCAAGACTTCGTCATCCGGCACCACCAGGCCGTCATAAGCATTGGCCAACACCCGCGCCGCCACCGGGTTTGGCGCGGCGACGATACGGTGACGAAAACCCAGATCCGTCAGTTCCTTGCGCAACCGCGCCTCGAACTGCGCCCAGGACCCGAACAGGCCCAGGCTCGACTCGATCTCGAACACCACAGTACGCGGGTAATGCACGCTGACTTGCGCACTGAAACGGTAGGCCCATGCGGCCAGAAACTGCTGCCAGTGCTCGACGTCGGCAACATCATAATCCGCCGTGGCAAAGCCCTTGCTCAAGGCTTGCGCGGCGGTCATTGACTGACCGGGCCGCAGCCCGAGTTGGCGCGCCGCCGGGTTGACCGCTTGCAGCACCCGGCGCTGGGCCGGACCGCTGAGCAGCACCAACGGCTCAGCGGGATCAGGGCGCTGACGCAGCACCGCGTCCAACGCCAATTGCGGAAACACAATACACACCCAGCGCATGACGACCTCAGTGACCCACGGCAAAAGCAATCGGTGCCGGGCGCGCCAGTCCGCCACGACACTTGAGGATACGTAATTGCGCGGGTTTGGCGTCGATGGCAATCCGTAAGGCAGCGGGCGAAGGGTTGATCGCTTCACTCAGCGGCCGCCACGCAAATGCCAGGGTCTGGCCCGTTTCCGCCGCCACCTGCAAACGCCGCAACGCGCGGTCATCCGCCTTGTGCGGCCAGCACAGCACCGCGCCACAACTGCCTGAACGCAGGCATTGCTCCGCCGCCCACAAGGCATCGCGCTCACTGGCCTGAATGACCGACAACTGGCGAAGATCGACCCCGGCGTTTTCCCACGCCTGGGGGTACGGCACGAAGGGTGGTGCGACCAACACGATGCGTTCACCTGCCGCCGATAACCGCGCCAATGTCGGCCAGACCAGTTGCAGTTCGCCGACACCGGGGCCGGCCAACAGGATTTCGCTCAACGCGGCTTCCGGCCAGCCACCGCTGGGCAGCGCCGCATCCAGTGCCGCATGCCCGGTGGGTTGCGGACTGGCGGCCGGTGGCGCAGGCCGGCCCTTCCAGACCTGGCCGCCATTGAACAGCGTATCCAGCGCAATGACGGCGCCCATCAGCCTTGCCTCACCAGACCACAGAACACCCCTTCGATGGCCAGATCCTGATCATCGCCCACGACAATCGGCCGGTACGCCGGGTTGCGCGGCAACAACCGCACCCCATCGCCTACACGTTCGAAGCGTTTTATGGTGACTTCACCGTCGAGGCGCGCCACGACGATCTGGCCATTCAGCGCCTCGGGATGGCGTCGCACGCCGACCAGATCACCGTCGAGAATGCCGTCTTCGATCATTGAGTCGCCCTGCACCCGCAGCATGTAATCCGGTGTGCGAGAGAACAGCGCCGGGTCGAGCATCAAGCGACTATGAATGTCGGCATCGGCGCCAATCGGCGCACCGGCGGCCACACGGCCGAGCACAGGGATATCGAGCCACTCCGGGCGCGCCGGTTGACCGAGCAAGCGAATGCCCCGGGCCTGATGCGGGTTGACCTCGATAAACCCGGCTTCGGTGAGCGCCAGCACATGCTTGCGCGCCACGCTACGGGAGGCAAAACCAAAAGCCTCGCTGATTTCAGCGAGGCTTGGGGGCTGACCGTGTTCGGCGATGCGTTCGCGGATAAAGGTCAGGATGGCGGTGCGGCGGGGAGTCAGATTCGTCATGGAGTACATTTGTACTCCTGTAGGATTTTCCTGACAAGCACCATCAGTCAGGTGGGTGTCGCTATAGGAAAATGTGAAACATGTGACAGGATGTTTACGATTTTTTTACTAATGTTCTTCTACAGTTACACACGTTACTGCGTGTGTTTTCTATTCATGTAGAGGAAGGTTTGACATGGCTTTAGGCAACGGACTGCGTTTACCGTCCATCACCCCTACGCGACTGGTGTTGCTGTTTTCCCTGGCGCTGGTGGCGTTGTACAACCTGGCGACCTGGAAGGCGCTGGGCACACTGATCACCCTGCAAGGCGCGTACAAACTGGCATTTTTCGCCTCTTTCGGGCTGTTTTTATGGGCCGCTATCACCCTGCTGCTGACCCTGGTGTCGTTCCGCTGGACGCTGAAACCGGTGCTGACCGTGGTCGCCCTGCTCTCGGCTTGCGCCGCGTATTTCATGAACGAATACGGGATCACCATCGACACGGTGATGATCCAGAACGTGTTCGAAACCAACCCCGGTGAAGCCACCGCGCTGTTCAGCGGCAAGCTGATGGCCTATGTGCTAGTGCTCGGCGTACTGCCGGCGGCGCTGATCTGGCGTTGGCCGGTGAGCTATCGACCGTTCTTTCGCGGCCTGCTGAACAAGATTCTGGTGATCATCGCCTGCGTGCTGGTGATCGCGGCCTCGGTGGGCACGTTCTATTCGACCTACGCGCCGATCTTTCGCGAAGAAGACAAACTCACCCACTTCATCAACCCGACCAACTACATCTACGCGATCAGCAAATACACCAAGCAACGCCTGGGCATCAAAAAGCACTTCGTGGTGCAGGCTATCGGCGAAGACGCGGTGATGAGCGCCAAGGCTGCCAGCCGCGAGAAGAAATCGCTGATGGTGTTCGTGGTCGGTGAAACGGCCCGCGCCGATCACTTTTCGTTGAACGGCTACGAGCGTGAGACCAATCCAGAGCTGAGCAAACTGGACATCCTCAACTTCACCCAGGTGCATTCCTGCGGCACGTCGACAGCGGTGTCGGTGCCGTGCATGTTCTCGATGTTCCCCCGCGAGGATTACAGCGACAAGAAAGGCAAAACCTACGAAGGCCTGCTGGACATCCTCCAGCGCGCCGGCGTGCAGGTGCTGTGGCTGGACAACAACAGCGACTGCAAAGGCACCTGCCTGCGCGTACCGCATCGCGATATTTCGAAGAACCAGCCGGGACCGTTCTGTGACGGCAACAACTGCCTCGACGAAGCCTTGCTGGCCGATCTGCAAAGCTACATCGACAGCCTCAAGGGCCACGCGATCATTGTTCTGCATGCCGATGGCAGCCACGGCCCGGAATACTACGAGCGCTATCCGAAGGACATGGAGCGTTTCAAACCGATCTGCCATACCAACCAATTGGGCAGTTGCAGCCGTGATGAGCTGGTGAACGTCTATGACAACACCATCCTCTACACCGACCATTTCCTGGCCAAGGTAATCGAGTTGCTCAAGCGCAATCAGGATTCACTGGATACATCGGTGGTTTACGTCTCTGATCACGGGGAATCGCTGGGGGAAAACGGGTTGTACCTGCATGCAGCGCCTTATGCGCTGGCACCCGAGGCACAGACCCATGTGCCAATGGTGATGTGGTTTGGCGACAACACCTTGGCCAGTGAAGGCATCGACCGGGGCTGCCTGCAAGGCAAGACCGGCCAGGCGGATCTGAGCCATGACAACCTGTTTCATTCGGTGCTGGGGTTGTTTGGGGTGAAGACGTCGCTGTATCAGCCAGGGCTGGATATTTTCCACGGCTGCCGCCCGTCCATGACAGCCGCACAATAACCCAGCCCCCACAAAACCCTTGTGGGAGCGGGCAAGCCTGCTCCCACCTTTAGATCTTCGTTTCTAACGGGCTTCATCTGGCTGCCGGATCGGCCTGCGTCGATAAAACGGACGCAACGCAAAACAACTGTGGGAGCGGGCTTGCTCGCTCCCACCTTTAGATCTTCGTTTCTAACGGGCTTCATCTGGCTGCCGGATCGGCCTGCGTCGATAAAACGGACGCAACGCAAAACAACTGTGGGA